>DYOJ01000393.1 GCA_020720705.1 Acetofilamentum sp. | reverse complement strand
CCTGCATTCGTCCGTAGGACAATGTAGCGTCATTTCAAAATTGACATGACACTAGCTAAACATACGGTAAAACAATATATTTTGGGTTTTCTCAAAAATGTCTGATTATTCTTTTTTTATGATACTCAATATTAAAAATATGACAGGCTTGTGTTGTATGCGTATTGCACAAGATATTTTGCTTAGTTCCGGTTATAAAATATTGAATATCAAACCTATGCTAATTGAATTGGCTGAAAATACATGTAACGAAATTCTACTCAACGAATCTCTCGCCGAGTTTGGGATGAGCATAATTGTGAACCCTGAGATTTTGATTTTGGAAAAAATTAAACAAGCCATTCACGAACTGATATTCGAGATGAATAACGTAAGTTCAATTGCCGATAAATCTGAATATCTTGTTGAAAAACTGCGGATGAGTTACAGGCAAATTTCTCAAATATTTACTAAATACGAACCGCAAACCCTTGAACGTTACATCATTGAGCAGAAAATGCAACGTGTGAAACATTTGCTTGTCGAAGGCGATTTTACTTTAAGCGAAATAGCTTATATGATGGATTATAGTAGTGTCCAATATTTATCTACACAATTTAAAAAAGAAATAGGGCTTTCCGTTACAGAATATAAAGAGGCGTTGCGCTGATATTATACTATTTCGGGGATAGACTGAGATTGCTATTTACACTAATTAACTGATAATCTATTACTTGTGTCTATTTAAACTCTCAACGATAAACCGTAAACAGTATATTTTCATACCCAACGCCTGAGTTTTTTATTTTATTTTGCCTTTTTTCCATTTTTCTTTGGTCATCAACTCGCCGTTTTCGTCGTAGAATTTCCATTTACCGTGTTTGAACCCGTTTTTGTATTCTGCTTCAATTTTTAATTTTCCGTTTTCATAATAAAACTCGGCATCGCCATGCGGCACTCCGTCTTTGTACGGGATAAGTGCTTTTCGAGCACCGTTTTCATAAAATTCTTCGTAATTTTCAATAATTTGCTCGTCATCAAACAAGGCATGTGCAAGCATAATTCGCTTTACATTGTCGAAATAGAAAAACGCTTCGCCTTCAATTTTTCCGTTTACATAATTGACTGAGCTTTTGATATTTCCGCTTTCGTAATATGTTTTCCAGACACCCGAAAGTGCACCGTCTTCAATCCGACCTTCATATTTGAGCAACTCTGTGCCCTCGTAATTATGTTTATAATACTGCTCTGTGGCAAGCATCGGCGCAGGTATTTCTACTCTGAAACGGAGTGAATCAATTTCGGTTTGAAATAAATCTTCGGTAACTTCTTTTTCAAATGTTTCCAATTCATCTGTTCCAATCGCAGACGGGTCGTGTTTTGCAAGAAATTGAGTATCAAAAATTGACCCTTTGCTGACAAGTTGAAATCCGATATTGGAAAAACTAAGAATGAATTCTTTATTTTCTTTTAGTGATTTTCGGTCTTCCGGTGTGCTGTAAAAGAACAAATTTTCGTACATTTTGGGCGTGCGCACAAATAAGGTGATGTTTCCTTTGGGGTTAAACTCATCTTTGAAATCCATAAAATCTTGTTTGCGTGCCAGAGTGCTGCCTACAACATAATCGTCAATTGCGTTTTTTAGTGCAGGTAAAGAATTGCTCATAACCACATAATCTTCGATGTATGTAAAATATGGTTTTTCGAGACTGTTAAATAGTTTTCCGAAAAAAAGCTTGAAAAAGTCTTTTCTGTCGAACTTGAAAACTTCATAATTTTTATAAACTTCGTCTTCAAATTTTGTCGGCGTACGGCGTTTAATCATTTTCATAATATGAGCCATACCGGCTTTTGCTTTGTCAATTTCGTTGGCATGAATTGCAACAATCACATCCTCCATGCGAATGTCTCGCCCCGGATTTAATTTGACAAAGGCTATTTCGTTCCCAATCCAATCAAAAAAGTGTTCTTGTACGCTGATATTCAGCAGTTTTTCTACAAGTTCGATACCTCCTTCGATGTCTTCCATATCCTCGGCGTTGCCCTCGCGATATTGAGCGGTGAGGTTGTTGTAAAAATCCATGTAATTGTCGAATGACATAGACATGTATAGTGATGTTTGGTCGGACATGATTTTCCATGCCGAAACTTTACCCGGTTTCACATCCGCCATAGCTTTTACATACGAGCCAAGTGAATCAATATTCGTAAAACCCTCAAAACGAAGCATTTCGTCTTGTAAATTGATATTGAGGGCTGAGTAAAGCAATGAATTTGACAGCATTTGCAAAGTTTCGGACGGCTCTGTCATGTAGCTGCTCGCAAAATTGTTTAATTGAGAATAATTGAAGAAAAATCGAAATAACTTGTTGGTTCCCAAATTGTTTGTAACTTCCGTAAACTTAATATTTTCTGTCCAATTTTCGGATGATTTTTGATCAACGGCTTTTTCCATAAGTGAACCTGTAAATGTAGCAATCAGTAAATTATCTGCAACTGTCAGGTAGATAATACTTTTAGGGTCTGCTTCATCAACAAGTTCTACAATAGTCTGGTCTTTATATTTACGTTCAACAACCTTGAAACCCTCCACAAGTCCGAGTGCAGATTTCAATCCGTTGTTCAACATTGATGATGCAGCATCCTTTAAATCAACTACATAGAGCATATCCCAGTCCGTACCCGAAATCATGTGTGCGGATAGCATCAATTCACGGTTGTTGAGCATCAAATCTGCAAATTTGTTATTTTTCAGAAACGAGTTCAGCATCTCAATATCTGCGTTAATATCTTTAAAATAAGCATTTTGTGTTAAGAAATTCCAAACTTTACTGTTGCTGATTTCTGTCCAAGCTTTTGAAAGGTCGCTCGTTTCGGCTACGAAAATTGCATCTTTCGGAATCACGCTCAATGCGGTTCGATTATCGTGTTTTACGATAAATTTGTGAAATGCCCAATAGCCGCCTATGCCGACTACAACGATTAAAAACGTGAAGAATACGATTTTTAAAAACTTTTTCATAACTTTTTGAATTGAACTTATATTAGATTTAAGACATCAGATTACAGATAACAGACTCTAAAATATTGTAAATCTATAATTTAAAAGTTTATTTTGAGTCCACGCCGAAAACTCTGCCGGCGTTACATTTTGCAAAAAGGAAATTTTTATCTTGTTGTGTTCCTGTTTGTTATAAAAATGTTGGCAGGGTTATTATCCGATTATATGTCTTTTCGGTGTGGATTCAATTTTGTAATATTTATGATTCGGCTTACTATACAATTCTTCGTTAGAAATTTTATGTAAGATATTGATTTATTGTAAATTAGATTTGAAAATACCTTACTTAG
>DYOJ01000392.1:232-3331 GCA_020720705.1 Acetofilamentum sp. | reverse complement strand
TTTATTATTCGGTTTAATTTAAAAACAATACTTGGTTAGATTTTAGTATTTAGATGTTAGACTTAAATCACTTATTTATAACAAGTTACACTCTTTTTTAATCTGAAATATTTTTCAATATAATTTACAATAAATCAATATCTTACATAAAACATTAACGGACTATTGCCTATAAGTCTATATAGAAAAACATTGCAATATTTTACATTTGTAAACTATTTATATCCAATTGATTGCAAAAATAATAGCTCGTAAAAATTCTCGAATGAGCGGTCATTTCGCCTTTTAGAAATAGGCTCACTGATGCAACTTTTTTAAAGAATCATATCTAATCAGTAGTCAGTGGGAGTAAATAGTAAAGATTTCTCACATCAAGATAATGATTATCAACAATTTGCATGAAGTCAAAAATTTTCGGTATTTACAGGGTAAAAGTATAGGTTCATTATTTTCATTAAAATTTTAAATACTCAAAACGGCTGATTTCTTTACTTTTATTCTTTATTAAATATTTAATAATCAAAAAATTATCACATTTTCAAATTTCCAAATTAACACATTTTCAGTATAACTACATCTTACAAAATATTTTAACGAACTATTAATCAATGGCGTTTAGTTAAGAACCTTTCAAATGGTCGCAGACCTTTGAAACGGTTTAATGCCAACCATTTCGATGGTCTTCGACCAATCGAAAGGTTTAAGACTTGCGCTAAACTAAACGGCATTGAACTATTAATTATCAGCACATTTTTAAATTATGCACATTTTTAAAAATATATACAAATGAAACGTCTCTATTATTTAATCTTTATACTTGCAACACTATCGGTTTTTTCGGGTTGCTCCGCCGATTATTCGGATGTTGATGAAATGTATATTCCGGAGGATGAATATAACGGCGAAAACTACACTGATTACGGCGAAAATCCGTTTGAATCAGCCGCCGACAAGCCGGTTTCAACTTTTTCGATAGATGCTGACGGAGGTTCGTATTCAAATATGCGCCGATACATCAATTCCGGACAACTTCCGCCGTCTGATGCCGTTCGCATTGAGGAGTTTATCAACTTTTTCACCTTCGATTATGACAATCCCGAAACCGAAGCCGTTACAATTAATTCAGAATCAGCAGTTTGCCCGTGGAACAACGAGCATTTTCTTTTGCGCATCGGACTGAAAGGTAAATCACTCGAAACACGACCGCCCTCCAATTTCGTGTTTCTGATAGATGTCTCCGGCTCAATGGATAGCGATGATAAGCTCGGAATTTTAAAAGCCGGTTTCAAAACATTTACCGACCAACTCACTGAGGATGACCGTGTTGCAATCGTAACGTATGCCGGGAGCGATGCCGTGTTGTTAAACTCAACCCCCGGCAATCAACACAGCCGAATCAAAGAGGCGATAGATAAACTTGGAGCAGGCGGGAGCACAGCCGGTGCGCAAGGTATTATTTCTGCCTATCAGATTGCCCAACAAAACTTTATTGACGGTGGTAACAATCGGGTTGTTCTCGGAACTGACGGCGATTTTAATGTCGGACCTTCAAGTACCGAAGAACTCAAAAAATTGATTGAAGAACAAAGAGAAAGCGGCGTTTATCTCACGGTTTTGGCAGTCGGAACAGGAAATTTGAACGATGCCGGTATGGAACAACTTGCCGATAACGGAAACGGAACCTACGAATACATTGACAGTCAAGAACAAATTGAAAAAATTTTTATCTACGAATACGATAAATTCTATACCGTTGCTACCGATTCCAAAATACAAATTACGTTTGACAGTTTAGTGGTTGAATCATACAGACTTATAGGTTATGAAAATCGAGTTTTGGAGGATTCCGATTTTGAAAATGACAGCACGGATGCGGGCGAAATCGGTGCAGGACAAACGATTACCGCACTCTACGAAATTGTCCCCCGCTCCGGCGCAAATACCGAAACATTCGGAAACCTCGAATTCAGATATAAACCGGACTTCGGTGAACAAAGTATTTTGATTGCACATGTGATGAAACACGAGCCTTCAGCCTTTGAGAACTCCTCCGAAAACATGCGCTTTTGTTCGGCTTTAGCCTCTTTCGGTATGATACTTAAAAAATCGCAATTTGTCGGTTCCACAAGTTTTGATTTTATCAAAAACACAGCAGACAACGCTCGCTCATTCGACCCGCAAGGTTATAGAAATGAGTTTGTTACACTTGTTGATAAAGCCTCTCGTTTGAGACCAAACAAATAGAAAAATATACTCCGATAAATCGCGTAAACATATACACTGTTTACGGTTTATAGTTGAGGGAATATATTGATTTAATACTTGATAATAAGCTACTTATGGCAGTTTGTAGTCGCAATTTATTCCCGATGATAGTATAACTCGACAACAAATTATATTAGATTTGAGACATCAGATTACAGATTACAGACAACAGACTATAAACTATTGAAAATCTATATTTTATAAGTCAATTATGAAATATTTAGTATTCGGTTTTATATAGTTCTGCTTTCCGATTTAAGCCGGCTAAAGAAAAGCGTGGACGCTTTTCGCATTTTATTATTGCGTTTAGCGTCCACGCTAAACATTTTTACGCACATACTTTGCTGAAATCTTTAACTTCGCAAAGTAGAATTAGAAATGATTTTGGTTAGTCATGCGTTTGTTGCCGTTTTATGAAAGTGTCCACACCGAAAAGTGTTTTAGACACTTAACGGTTTAGATATACTTGAATTTCAGCATTTTGTGTTTTTTTTCAAAATATCAGTTAAATAGTTCATCGGAGTATTCTTATAAAATTATTAAAAAATGGTCTTAAAATGGTTATTCAATAGTCAATTATTATAACTTTGAACGTTTATAATATCTCGACCGTTTTACAACAAATATTTCGTTTATGTTTTTTATAATATATTGGTTTACTGCATATTAAAACAGAAATTCTGTGGAAATACAGTGTATTTTCCAATAAAACTATTAAAAACGATTTAATGACTGCTAAACAGTCCTTGTAAGAAAACTCATAACACATTGAAATTAATATTGAAATTAATATTGAAATTAATATTGAAATTAATATTGAAATTAATATTGAAA
>DYOJ01000392.1:0-132 GCA_020720705.1 Acetofilamentum sp. | reverse complement strand
TTAATAATGTTAAAGAGATATTTCGACTTGAATGTTTTAAGAAATTCGGTAGAAATTCGATTGAAACTAAATAAAAAACTACTTAATGACTACTTAATGACTACTTAATGACTACTTAATGACTACTTAATG
>DYOJ01000391.1 GCA_020720705.1 Acetofilamentum sp. | reverse complement strand
AATTGCCAAATTATTGCTATCCGAAAACGATTGCAAGGTATGGATTTTTGAGTGTGCAGGCAAAAAAAAAGACTTCAGGCGGTTTTATAACATATTTTTCGTGCAAATATTCGTAGTTTTGTGAAAATATTTCAACATGACGAAAATCAAAACGCTTTATGTGTGCCAAAGTTGCGGTGCAAAATATCCGAAATGGGTAGGAAAGTGCAATGCGTGCGGCGAGTGGAATACCATTGAAGAAGAAAAGGAGGTTACTCAGCGTTCAGCCACCGGAAAATCGGAACGCCGAACTCCCGCGAAACCACATAAATTGTCCGACATTAATTTTGAAAAAGAACAGCGTATTGATACTAAAAATCAGGAATTTAATCGAGCACTCGGCGGCGGATTGGTACCCGGAGCTTTGGTTCTGATAGGAGGTGAGCCGGGTATCGGAAAATCAACCTTGATGTTGCAAGTGGCATTGACTATTCCGGAGCAAAATCTCCTGTATGTGTCCGGCGAAGAGAGTTTGCAACAAATAAAAATGCGTGCCGAACGCATCGGCGGAGACCTCTCGGATGCCCTCATTCTAAGCGAAACGCGTCTGGAAAATATCCTGCAAATTGCTGAAGAAATAGAACCGAATATTATTGTAATTGATTCAATACAAACTATTTACACAGAACGTTCGGAGTCTGTGCCCGGCAGTGTGAGTCAAATACGCGAGTGTGCAACCGAAATTATGCGGTATGCAAAGGAAAATGGTGTGGCTGTGATACTTATCGGGCATATTACGAAGGAAGGAAGCATTGCCGGTCCCAAAGTTCTGGAACATATCGTGGATACCGTTTTGCAGTTTGAAGGCGACAGAAATTACATGTATCGCATTTTGAGGGCGAGTAAAAATCGTTTCGGTTCAACTTCGGAACTCGGAATTTTTGAGATGCAAAGCACCGGACTTCGTGAGGTAACCAATCCTTCGGAGTTGTTGCTGTCAAACCACGACGAAGCAATGAGCGGAATTTCAGTGTCGGCAAGTGTTGAAGGTATGCGTCCTTTTTTGATTGAAATACAGGCACTTGTAAGTACAGCAGCCTACGGAACACCTCAACGCGCTTCGACAGGGTTCGACAGCCGGCGGTTAAACATGTTGCTTGCAGTGTTGGAAAAACGCGCCGGCTTTCGGCTTGCCGCAAAGGATGTTTTTCTGAACATTGCCGGCGGTATCCGTGTGGACGACCCTGCTATAGACCTTGCTGTAGTTTGCTCCGTTTTATCGTCCGATTTGGATATTGCGCTGCCTTCCGATATTTGTTTTGCGGGCGAAGTCGGACTTTCCGGCGAAATTCGTCCCGTGCAACGTATAGAGCAACGTATCAAAGAAGCTGAAAAATTAGGTTTCAAAAAAATTTTCATCTCAAAATACAATCAAAAAGGTGTAGATTTTTTCGGAACAAGCATTAAAATTATCGGTGCAGGGAAAATTTCAGAGGTTTTCAGGGCGGTTTTTCGTGAAGAATAAGTTTTAAAAACGTTTTTCCCCCATCTCTTTTATCTAAAATTCCTAAATCGTTTGCTAAAATTGTAAGGTCTTTTATATCAATATTTTATATTTTTGTTTTCTTTCCAAAATACAAAATCGCAATGTTAAATAATTGTTAAACAACATTATTTTTGAATGAATATCAGAGAATTTGTTCACTTTCGGTGTTTGAAATCGGTAAACAGTTTCACTTTTTTCTTTGTAAAAATGATTTATGAAGAATTGTTGAGTTCAGTCTAAAAACTATTTTTCAGACAATACAAAGATAAGAAGAAAAATATTAATGAGTCCCGTCTAAAAAGCATCCAAAAACAAGAGGACAAAACATAACTACCTGATTATTAGTATTTTACGAAATCATATTCATAAAACACAACTATCTGATAAGCAATAAGTTATGAATTTTAATGTGTTTGGGCAACCTTTTTAGTCCAGACTCATTGTTTTCTTCAAACTGTTATCGAAATTTTGGAGTATTAAAATAAAATATTGTAAAGCATGAAATTACGAATAAGCGGCGCAAAATTTTCGGCAATTGTCGGTATCGGCGATGAGTTGAAGCAAAAAAGTATTGAAACCGGTGTTGAATATTTATATCTGAATCGGGGAATAAATAATGTGGTTCGTATTGATTTGTCGGAAGTTATACCACTGTTGGATTTCAATTCGGACGCTATGCAGTTTTATGCCCCTACAACAGGTATGCCCGGCATCAGACGCGCCATAAACGATGAGTTTTTTATGGGACAAGATTCTATCGCAAATATCTCAATTACGGCAGGCGGAATGGATGCTTTGTTGCAAATATTCGGAATTTTGGATGTGCCTGTAGTTTATACTCATGAATTTTTTTGGGGTGCATATGCCAATATGTTCAAAATAAGCGGACATAAACACGGATTCTACAAAACGATAGAAGAATTAGAAGCGCATCCCGAAAAATTTTCTGATTCCGGCATGATTATTTGCGATCCCAACAATCCGCTCGGCGACAAATTTGATGATGACCGATTATTAAAAATCATTGAAAAACTCGGCGAATACAATTGCACAGTGGTTTGGGACGGTCCGTATCGTAGATTATTTTATGATAAGACTGACGATTTTTACGTCAGATTGTCAAAATTTGACCACGTGATTATCGCCGAAAGTTTCAGTAAAAGTGTAGGGCTTAGCGGACAACGCCTCGGTTTTATTTACACTCGAAATGAAGCGTTTAACAAAGAACTTGCAATAAAATTGTTATATTCAGGCAACGGAACCAACACGTTTGCACAGCTTTTAGTCGAAAAATTACTGACTACTCCGGAAGGACGCAAAGCTACCGATAAGTTCAAACTTGATACAGTTAAAGCCATTGGTGAAAATATTAAATATCTGCAAGAAAGAAACTTACTGGCAGACGGTTTGTATGATTCGTCTGAACCTGTAGGCATATTTGTTGTGATAAAAGTTCCGTATTCTAAACTTTTGGAACACAATATCGGCAGTGTCCCGATTTCCTATTTTACTAAAAATCCGGATTATCCTGATACCAAATATTCTCGCATTTGCGTATCCGTTCCGACAGCGAAATTTATTGCCTATTTTGAGAATATAAACGTTTAACTGCAGAATTATTATTTTTGGATGTCAGATTAAGTGCTTTTTTTACATACTTTCAAAGGGAGTACTTTATGGTTATACACTGTTATAAACACTTTATATTCAGTTACTTGAATCAATAATAATACTCAACTTTAAACCTTAACGTGTAAATATAACTTGAAAACGTGAGTTCGAAATAAGATAAACGGTAATTATTTGGCAAAGAGAATATTACAA
>DYOJ01000012.1:16757-19968 GCA_020720705.1 Acetofilamentum sp. | reverse complement strand
AACCGAGAGCTGCAAGCATATCGCCTTCGGCAGTAATTCCTAACCCTGTACGACGACCTTTGAGTGTTTTTAAGCGGATATTTTCCCACAATAAACGTTCAACTCTTTTTACTTCGGATTCTTCCGGGTCGTTAACGATTTTGGAGAGAATTTGGTCAATCTTTTCGGTTTCAAGGTCAATAATATCATCCATAAGGCGTTGAGCATATTGAACATGGGTTTTGAACAAGTCAAAGTCAAAAGACGAATTTTCGGTGAACGGATTTTTGACGTAACTATATAAATTTACGGCTAATAACCGGCAACTGTCATAAGGACAGAGCGGGATTTCACCGCAGGGGTTTGTGGACACTGTTCGGAAACCTAAATCGGCATAACTGTCGGCAACGGATTCGTTTATCACGGTGTCCCAAAACAAGATACCCGGCTCGGCAGATTTCCATGCGTTGTGTACGATTTTGTCCCAAAGTTTTCGAGCATCAATCTCTTTAGTGAAAGTCGGGCTGTCGGTATCAACCGGAAATTGTTGCGTATAAGAAGTATTATTAACAACGGCTTGCATAAAAGCATGGTCAATTTTCACCGACACGTTTGCACCTGTGATTTTACCTTGCTCAAGTTTTGCGTCAATAAAATCTTCGGCATCGGGATGTTTAACGGACACGGAGAGCATGAGTGCACCTCGTCGTCCGTCCTGCGCAACTTCGCGGGTTGAATTTGAAAACCGTTCCATAAAAGGCACCAATCCTGTGGATGTGAGTGCGGTATTGTTTACGGGGCTTCCTTTCGGGCGGATGTGTGACAGGTCGTGTCCTACGCCGCCGCGGCGTTTCATCAGTTGCACTTGTTCTTGGTCTGTTTTCATAATTCCGCCGTAGGAATCCGCAGGTTTATCCTCGCCGATAACAAAACAGTTTGACAATGAAGCAATTTGATAATTGTTTCCGATGCCTGACATCGGGCTTCCGGCAGGTATAACATATTTGAATTTATGCAAAAGCTCAAAAATAATATCGAAACTCATCGGATTCGCATATTTAGATTCGATACGAGCAAGCTCGCCGGCAAGACGGCGGTGCATGTCTTCGGGCGTTTTTTCATAAATATTCCCAAAGGAATCTTTAAGAGCGTATTTGGTTGACCAAACTCGGGCAGCGAGTTCATCTCCGATAAAATATTTTACGGAGGCTTTTAAAACTTCATCGAAGGCGAATGTTGTAGGGTTGGTTTCGGACTTCGTTTTAAGCGGGGCGATTTTTTCTTTTAATAACATATCGGAGTATTTTGGAGTAAGGGGTAATAAAATTTGGACATGCAAAAGATGTGTAAGAATCTAACGGATGTTCAAAATAATTCGATGCGAATATAAGGTAAAAAAAATTGTTGTTAATGTTAAATATTTCAAGAGAAAGTATAAATAGAGAATGTCAATGTTTATTGAGTTTCATTACATTTTGAAAATCAACCGATTTACAAAAAAATGACTGTTGAAAAATAATAATTAAATTAAAATTTACATTATTGCAATTTAACATTACAATATTAATGTTTTTTCAACCCCGATGTGCAATTCCTACACATCTCAAACTGTTTTCGATTATGCAAAACAGCCTTACGAAATTCATTTGCATTGCTGTTTCCGTCTGTTATTTTCATTGATGAACTTGAAAGATTTCCGTATTGAAAAGCAGCGTCTTTGTCAAAACAACAAGGCAACATTTTGCCATCCCACGTAATCACGGCAGATTCCCATAAACGTTTGCATCTGTTCGGTAATGTACTTTTAATTTCATAAGTGCCGGCATCATTTTTTCGATAACGACTGTATTTATCCAATGTCGGTATTAAATCGGTATCAGAATCATAGTTATATATTTGTGCTGTTTTTAGCGCAAGCTTATCAACACCTAATTGTTTAGCAAACTGTTTAACATCTTCTATTTGATGTTCGTTATGTTTAAATACGATGAATTGTAATTCAATAAACGGTGTTTTAGATTTAAGAAGTGTGCGAGCTTCAATAATATTTTTAATACCTTCAATCACCTTGCTCATATTTCCGCTTACGCGATACTTTTCATAAACATCTTGTGTGGTTCCGTCTAATGAAATAATTAGTTTATCCAAACCGGATTCAATCGTTTTCCGAGCATTATCGGGACTTAGATAGTGTCCGTTTGTGGATGTATGTGTGAATATTTTTTTTTCAATTGCTGCATATTTAACAATATCAAAAAACTGCTTATGCAAAAAAGGTTCACCTTGAAAATAGATAATCAGATTTGTTAAAAACGGTGCAGATTCATCAATAATTTTTTTGAATAGTTTAACGTCAATTTGTCCTGTGGGGCGTGTGAACGAGCGTTGTCCGGACGGACATTCTTTACAGCGCAAATTGCAACTCGTACCGGGCTCAATCGAAAGGCTTACGGGATATCCGCCACGGTTTGTTGTTTTGAATACTATTGAAAGTAAATAATAAAAATAAACGGAAAGCGCGTTCAGCACTTTCCGTATTGTGAGTTTTTTTATAAACAGAACAGAATATCTAAAACTTGGTTTCATTGAATTAAAACTTACTTGCAAGCGTGAATGTTTTTTTGAACTTCTTTACATTTCCTTGTAAATCAAAAGCTTCAAAATAAACAATGTAAATACCTGCCGGAGCGCGCTCACCGGTTTGCAATACGCCGTCCCACTCTACAGAACCCTCTGTGGCAAGCAAAACATTATTACTCATTTGTTCGAGTAATCGCCCTTGTACATCAAATAAATAGATATTTGCAACAAATCCGGGATTGTCGAATTTGTAACGAATATACACATAATCAGCCATGCCGTCATTATCGGGAGAAAACACTATCGGTTCAATGAATACTTCTTCGCTTCCGGCAATTGTAATCTCTCTGAATTGCGAATTTTTGTATGCAGGCGTTGCAAATCCGACAAATTCCGAAGCCGAATGCCAATTACTCGGATCGGCAGATGAAATGTCGGGGTTTGTACGTTCGAGCGAAACTCCATCGGTTAAATCAAGCAATTCAAAGTGCAAGTCTTCGGAATAAGAAAATTCATCAAAAATGATTGAATCCGGATTCATAATCACAACTGTTCCCGTGTTATCATAAGTAGGAATATCTTTGACTTGAATTATACCTGATTCATTTTTAGACATATAGAATTGCAATACTCCGTCTTTGTTTTCGGTAAA
>DYOJ01000012.1:0-16657 GCA_020720705.1 Acetofilamentum sp. | reverse complement strand
TTATTTTTAAGATTTTCAATCTGTAATTCATAAGATTGAACGTCCTGAAATTGATTTGCGAAATTAAGTTTCAGAATTTGTCTGTTATCGGCATCAATTATCACGGTATCGGGCGAACCGATGCTGTTATTTACTATAAAATTTGAGGTTATTGCTCCGCTTTCAAAGCTTACAATGTCGGTGAGATATACATAAATTTCACTTGACGAAAGCACTGATATTGAATCTAATTCAGGGGTTACGGTATAGGGATTTTCTGCATGAATTGAATTTGTTTTTCCGGGTGTTCCTCCATTGAGCATGGTGGTAACATTCCAATTTTCATCGCCGGCACAAAAGTTTGAGAGGTCAATTTTTTCGAGTGCAAAGCCGCCGTCTTCTTGGTTTGTTCCGTTTGGGGCATCGTACCAAGAGTTTTTATAGTCCACTTCGTCAATCAATGTTCCCTGAGGGCTAAAGAGTTTCAGTTTTTTACCTGTGGTTGATAAATCCGAACTGCCTAATATCGGCGCAACAATTCCGTGTTCGGAAAATGCCGATTCAAAATCATCTTCACAAATGATGATAAAAGTATCACGAGGTAATTTGATTGAAGAGAAAACTTTTTCGCTTTGACTTTCCGGAGCAAAAATCCATCCTGCCATATCCAGGTCATAGTTTGACAAGTTTTTAATTTCAACATATTTGGCATTCGGCAAACCAACCGGCGAAGGCGTTATATCACACATTATCTCAGAAAAAACAACATCAAAAGCTTGCGGAATGTAGTAGGCAAATTCGATTTCGGCAGTTGGCATAACATTATCATTTCTGTCTGTTATATTGCTGACTGTTATTAAGTTGTATGTTCCGTTTATGAAATCAGTGTCAAATTGCAAACGGACTTTGCTACTGTCAGCATTGCTTATTGTTGCCGAAAACGGAGAGCCGATTGAATTATTAACGACATAGTTTTCAGGATTTTGGGCATCAGACAAATTGACCTTTTCGGAGAAAGTCAGACTTAATTGGTTTTGACCGATGACTTCAACCGATTTCAAAAATATCGGAACATATTGAAACTCAAACATTGTTTCAATAAACAGATTACCGCAATTATCCGATAAGTTTCTAATAATCAGGCTATCTCTTCCAACCGAAAAGTTATCTGCAAAAGTTAAATTTACAATTTTAGCATCCGACAGACTTTGAACTGCGCTACTCGGGTTTAGATTTGAGTTGAGAATATAATTGAGTGTGTTTTGAGCTTCGGTTGTCAATACGTATTCGCTGAATATCAATTGAATATGTTTTGAATCTTGATAAATAAACTCGGATATTTCAGGAGACTGAGTGTCGGGATTTACTGCATAAACCGAGTTTATTCGTCCCGGAGTTCCGCCGACCGGATTTTCACATGCAGTCCAATTCTGCAAAGTTCCGCAAAAATTCTCGGAATCAATCCGCTCGATTGACCAACCGCCACCGTCTTTTTCAGTGTCGTTATACCACAACACATCGTAAGTAATATTCTCAATCACAGAACCATCCGGACGTGAAATTACGATTTGTTTACCCGTTGTTGTAAGCTGTGATTCGTCCAAAATCGGAATAACAGTGCCAAAATTAGCGAAAGCATTTGCGGCTTCGGTTTGGCAAATTATGGCATAAGTTTTTGATTCAACAGTAATTTGAGGAATTGTTTTTGGAGAATTATCACCAATTGTAATTTTCCAACTGTTCAAATCCAAATCATAATCAGAATTGTTATAGATTTCGATATATTCAAAAGCCGGAATTGCAGAAGGGGCAGGTGTAATATCGCACATTATTTCATTTATCACAATATCAAAGGCTTGTGGCTCGTAATAGTAGAATTGAAAATCAGCAGGAACAATCAGATTTCCGTTTACATCTGCAATATTCTGAACAGTAAGTGTATAGATTTGTTCCATTGTAAAATCTTGGTCAAAATAGAGATGAACAATTCTTAAATCTGAATATTCGGGAACACAACTTTCCGGATACCCAATGTCTCCGCTGACAAAATAGTTTATCGTATCGGCAGCAGATTGACTATTAGCGTATTCCGAAAAATAGACTTTTAATTCGT
The DNA here is from genome assembly GCA_020720705.1 of Acetofilamentum sp. Lineage (GTDB taxonomy): Bacteria > Bacteroidota > Bacteroidia > Bacteroidales > JAADGE01 > DYOJ01. The sequence goes on along the minus strand of DYOJ01000012.1, from coordinate 14,565 downwards.
TTGCAGAAACTACTTGTATTGAAATTGTTGCAATCCGATGATAATCAAATTGCGTTTCGTAATTTGAAGCCTGTATCAAGCAATTATTTTCAATATTTGAAACTTGTAACGTATAAGACTGATTGTCTTGAAATTGCGATGCAAATTCGAGCAAAACAATCTTCTCGTTATCTGCATCAATCGAAGCAGTTGATGGCAAGCCTATGTTGTTGTTTACAAAATAATTTTCAGGATTAGAACCTGTTTCAAAACTAACTGCCTCAGAAAAAAACAGTTTAATTTCATCGGACGAGATAACGGAAATTGAATCTGTTTCAGGAACAAGTGTGTACGGATTTGTTGCTGAAATGCTGTTTTCGGCACAAGGTGTCCCACCTGTCAAATCCACGCTTACGTTCCAGTTTTCATCTCCTTGACAAAAATTAGTACAATCAATTCGTTCGAGTGAAAAACCGCCGTCGTCTCGAGATTCATCACCAAACCATGATGCAGAATAAGTAATTTCATCGGATTTTAGTCCGGAAGGTGTCAATAGTTGTAATTTTTTGTCTGATACGGTTAAATCAGAACTGCTTAATATTCCTGCTGTTTTCCCGAACTGTGCCATTGCCTCCGAATTCACACTTTCGCAAAGTATCAAATATTCACCCTTCAAAAGTTTTACGGACGGGAATATTTTTTCGGTTTGTCCTTCGGGAGCAAAACTCCACCCGGTCATATCCAAATCGTAATTAGAGATATTCTTTATTTCTACGTATTTTGCAGCAGGCAAGCCTGTGGGAACAGGGTTAATATCAAACATGATTTCGGAAAAAACAACATCAAATTTTTTCGGCACATAATATGCAAATTCTGTAACGGACGGCTGTATGGTATTTCCGTTTCGGTCTGTTATTCCGCTAATTGAAAGTGTGTTATATATTCCTAATTCAAAATCAGCCTCAAATTGGATTGCGATGATACTACTATCGGTATTATTTATACTTGCTAAAAACGGATTCCCGATACTGTTATTTACAATGTAATTTGAAATATTTTGAGCAGAATTAATCTCTACTTTTTCTGAAAAATATACGTTCAGTTGATTTTGGTTTACAACATCAAGATTTATCAAAGAAATAAGCTGATAGTCAAAACTGAATATTGTATCTGACAAAATATTATCGCAATTATCCGATAGGTTTTTAATATTCAGACTATTACTTCCGAGAGGAAAGTTATCGGCAAACGTCAAATTTACGATTTTTGCATCAGTTACACTTTGAACGGCACTGTTCGGATTTAGACTTCCGTTGAGAATATAATTGAGAGGATTTTGGGCTTCGGTTGTCAATACGTATTCATTAAAAATCAGCTGAATATGTTTTGAATCTTGATAAATAAATTTTGTAATTTCAGGCGCCTGAGCATCGGGATTTACAGCATAAACCGAGTTTACTCGTCCCGGAGTTCCGCCTACGGGATTTTCACATGCAGTCCAATTTAATAGGGTTCCGCAAAAATTCTCGGAATCAATCCGCTCGATTGACCAACCGCCACCGTCTTTTTCAGTGTCGTTATACCACAACACATCGTAAGTAATATTCTCAATCACAGAACCATCCGGACGAGAAATTACGATTTGTTTACCCGTTGTTGTAAGTTGCGATTCGTCCAAAATCGGAATAACCGTGCCAAAATTTTCAAAAACATTTTCAGCTTCGGTTTGGCAAATTATGGCATAAGTTTTTGATTGAATTATAATTTGAGGAAATATTTTCGGCGAATTTGTACCTATTGCAATTTTCCAACCGTTCAAATCCAAATCATAATTAGAATTGTTATAGATTTCGATATATTCATAAGCCGGAATAGCTACAGGTAACGGTGAAATATCGCACATTATTTCATTTATCACAATATCAAAGGCTTGCGGCTCATAATATGAGAATTGAAAATCCGCAGGAACAATCAGATTTCCGTTTACATCAGCAATATTTTGGACAGTCAGTGTATAGATTTGTTCCAAAACGAAATCTTGAGCAAAGGTGAGTTTGATTTTTTTTAAATTATCTACAAGTTGCTCGGAAGAAAGCGGGTTTCCGACACCTCCGTTTACACTGAAATTTAGCAAGTTACTTGCGCTGCCGGCAGATACATCTTTGTTAAATTCAATTTCAATTTGATTTAGTGATACAGCAACAACAGATGTCGGTTTAATATTTTCATATTCAAATGTTTTGCTTGCTGTGGTGATACTGTTCCCACTCATATCTTTAATGTTCGAAACCGTCAGCGTATATTCAAATCCGGCCGTAAAATCAGTGGCGAAAGTCAGCGCAACAGTTGTTCCGTTACCGGACAATACAGCAGAAACAGGCATTCCGAGCGATGCATCAACGGAATAATTTGAAGGTGTTTCAGCTTCGGATTCCAAGAGTTTTTCATTAAATTTAACATTTAACAACCGACTCGAGAACGCTTCAATTTCCGACAATTGAGGGGCTTCTGTATCAGGTGCTCCGTTTATGGTGATGTCATCAATCCAAAGTTTGCGGTCTGCGGATGCCGAGTATTCGTAACAAATCCCATAATAAGTTGCTGTCGAATAAGATGTTTCTGTAACAGTAGTTCCGTATTGGACAAGGTTATCAAAACCTCCGTCAGTATCAACAAACACAGCCCACTCACCGGTTTGGCTTCGTGTAACTTTGATGCCGGGTGTCCCGGATGTCCCAATCGCTGTTTCCCAATCTAAATTTGTGTTTATGATTTCGGTTGCCGTACCGGCGGATATTTTCCAAAGTTTCAGAAAATCGTCGGATCCTGTAAAATTCACACCTACGGCATAACCGTCTGTGGTTCCGTTAGCGGTCATCTGAGAAGCATCGGCAGAAGACATTAAAAAAAATGACCAATTATTTCCGGACGAAGGACCATAATTATGCTTAACACGAAACTGCCATTCTGTTGTTCCGCCGGAAATATTTATACCTCCGAACATATTTGAAATGGCATCATATCCGACCTCAGGGTTGTCAAAAGCATGATGTAAGGATGCCGTACCTGAGAGCGGGGTTGTTGTTGAGATTTCCCACCTTGAGTCCGGAAATTGTGTCCATTCATTAAGAGTTTCAGCCTCAAATGTATGCGAAATTTGTGCCGTGATAAATAAGGGCATCATGCCCAACAGAAGTAAAGCAAAATATTTCATACCGAAATACAATAAATTAATCAAAAAAACTTAGACCGTAAAGTTGATTATTTTTTTTTATATTTCAGCTTTTTGAAGTGTTATTTGTGCATGAATTTTATTTCAGACGAATTTCGACACGCCTGTTTTGTTTTCGACCTTCGGCAAAATCAATGCCGTTAATTTCGTTCGGAGCAGCCGGTTTATATTCCCCAAAACTTTTTGCGATAATACGCTCCGGATTTATACCTTGACTGATAAGGTAATTTTCTACAAAAGAAATTCGTCCGAACGCTAAATCATAATTGTATGAGTCTCTGCCTTTGGCATCCGTGTGTCCGTAAATCTCTATAACGGCATTGCTACTTAAAAGTTTATTTATCAAGTCTTTAAAGTATGAAGGAAGCGCTGTTTTTGTTTGATTATAATCGAAATATATTGTAAACGATGCTGTTTCGGAAGAGGGGGTAGTTTCGGATAAAATCTCAGTTTCATTTTTAGGGTCATTCACAACGAGCGAAGTATCATCGGATTTGGGAATGATTTCAGTTTTTCTGACAGTCGGGGTTTGTTTGGAAGCGAGGGGTTTATCAAATTTCACGATACGATTGTTCGTTGTTTTCCGGCGTATGCCTGACTCTGTTGTTGTTGAGTTGTTAAATTCACGAACATCGTGCACATAAGAGTTGTCCGATGACGCGAAAAATTCAGGATAGCTAATATCAGGTTTCAGGCGAACGTAGCTCCCGCTTTGGGGTGTCATTGACGCAAATGAAGAGTTTGTCGGCATTAATAATTCCGGATTTTTAGAGCGTTTAACATTTTTACGAGCTTCGTTACGGTCAAACGAAACCACAGAAACAGGCATGAGCGTAACTCTTGTAGTATCAAGACCATAACCATGTAAATGGTTGTAAATATAATGCTGCTGTTCGGAAGACAGTATCGGATTGTGATAAACAAAAACGGTGATAAGAGTAGGTAAAAGTTCCGCATTAGGATACCAAACAGTGCCTTCAATCTTATCTTTGATACGAGTGTATTCATCGGGAAAAACAATACTGTAAATATCTGTATTTCCGGTTGTTCCGAAGTGATTTGAAACATAATAAGCCACATTCGGGTTGTCTTCGGACACAAAATAAAAGATATCATCGCTGGGTGAATTAGCCGGATATCCGAGGTTTACAGGAGTTTGCCATGTGTTATCTGAACCTTGTCGGCTTTCAAATAAATCATAGCCGCCCATGCCGAGATGCCCGTCCGAGCTAAAAAACAGTGTTTCTTTACTTTCCGACCAGAACGCACCTTCTTCATTATACTTTGTGTTGATGGGTGCGCCTAAATTTTGAGGTTCGCCCCACATTCCGTCATCTTTTTTTACGGACAAGTAAATATCTGACCCGCCCAACCCTCCGGTACGGTTACTTGAAAAGAATAATTTAGTTTCATCCGAATTGACACAAATATGGGTTTCACGGTATTTTGTATTGATATTTTCACCCTCTATCGGTTTTGGTTCAGACCATTCCGAACCCGAAAGTTCAGTGTAATAAATATCTCCGTTTCTTATATCTTTGTATAGATACATTCGCTTTCCGTCTTTTGAAATACCTGCTGATGCCTCGTGCCCGGAGGTATTCAGACTACCGTCAAGTTTTTTTGCTTTTGTCCAACGTCCGTTTACTTTGTAACTTGCAAATAAATCTTCGTTGTATCCCGAAATACCTTCGGAATCATTTTCTGATAATTTTGTCGTAAAAATTAATGAATTTCCAAAATCAGACAACACAGGGCTATGCTCATTATCAAGTGTGCCGACATTCGGACCTAAATCGAATACAACTAAGTCTTTGGGTATTTTTATCAATTTGTTGCCAAATTCACACTGGTCAATGTAACGTTGTATTTCCGAAACATCTTCGGCATTATCTGTCTGAATATATTTACGATAATAAGTTACAGCCTCATCAAATCGGAAATTTTTCTGAAAACATTTACCTAAATAATACCAAGTATCAGTCGGAGCATTAAGCTCGGTATAACGATTTCGATATTCGAGGTTTACAAAATTTTCTGCTTTTTCAAAATACATTAGCGCACTGTCCATTTTACCGGGTAGATTAAAACAAGAAACTCCGGCTTTAAAAGCAATATGGGCTGACATATTTGAATCCTGCACAACTGTTTTTATCAACTGAAAAGCTAATGTATAGTTCTCATTATTTAAAGCATCTTCAATACGATTGAATTGTTTTTTTGTTTGAGCAGATACGTTTAGTCCGAAAAAAAGAATAAATCCTATTACGAAGTATTTTAATTGATGTTTCATATTGATTTGAATATGCTGAAAATACGGTAAAAAAAAGAATTTATGAATGATATTAAAATTATTTTTACAACGAAAATCATTTTTTAAAACAGATAGGCACAAAAATTGTGCAGATTGTTGCGTAAAGATTACATTTTTTAAAAAAAAATTGCTTTTATTTCGCAAAGTGCTATAAATTTGTAGTTTCTGTATTCAAAGAATTTATGTATCGTGAAAAAAAATCTAATAATTCTTCTTTGGTTAAGTTATGCAAGTATCGGCTATTCACAAACCGGTACAGTGTTAAAATTTAATTCAGATGTTTATAAAAGTTTGGCTCCGTTGAACGGGTTAAACGTTAAACCGATAACAGAATCGCTAAACTCATCGGACACTTGGGACACGTATCATCTTAGATTTGCTGCAACAAAAATAGCACAAACGAAAACTGTTCCTGTCGGCAAAATGATATTTAAACCGAAAGACCCGCGATTCGTCGTGCATAATGATTACGGAATGATGCTGTTTAATAAAAAAACACTCGAAACAATTTTTACCACAAAAATAGCAAACAGCGGTTCCGGCGAAAAAATTACGGCTGTTACCTTTGCAGATGATAAAATAATTTGTGCAATATCAGAACTTAACGATGACTGTTCGTCGGAAGTCTGGACAATAAAATCTGCGGATACAAAATCCGGAAAGTTCAAAACGATATTGGATAATTCCAACAAAGAATTAGTCAAACTATTACTCAATAACGAACTGAGATGTCCTGTGGTATCAATGATATGCACAGACAATAATGCAAAGAATTACGCCTTCAAACTTAGCTCCGACGAGTTTGATAATTATTGTTACAAATTAATTGTAGTGTCGGGCAATGACCTCAAAATCATTGATTTAAGCTGTGTCTCAAGATTGGTTTATATGCAATTTATTTCTGAAAAAGAACTGTTTTATGTGTTGCAAAACAATGCTTCAAATACAATTGAGTTTAAACGTGTCGGGTTGGACGGCAAAAAAACAAACAACACCGGTTGTTATGCACAAAGCGGACTTCGCGGAACCCTTAATACTCTGAAACCCAATGATGACAATCAAGGGTTTTATATCAATTATACCGAAGACGGAACCCTAAAAACAGCACACTATTCGTTTGACGGCACATTGATTGAAGACCATATTGTGCTCGAAAATTCAATGATAGATTTACAAACCGACCGTTATTTTTTGGCATTTGACTTCAATTTATACACGATGTATGATGCCTCAAAGAACGAGGTTGTCAGTATCGTTCACGACAGAGATATATGCGATATTTATACAGACAATAATGGTGAAAACATATATTCATTAGACGAAGGCGGAGGTCTGAAACTACATCAAACTAAACGTAATAGCAACATGTTGCTGATACTTGAGAATGCCGAAAAAATAGCATCAACAGAAATACAATCGAACGAATCTGCAAAAAAACTAATTGCAAACCTTCCGGATATGAGCACTGATTTCCAATCATTTTCAGCAGGAGAATCGCAAAATGAATTTCTCAGAAAAAAACGTGAAACCGATTTCATTAAAACTTTTGAATTAAACAACAGCGCCTTTGTTGCTTCTGATTTTCCGGATGCAGACAAATTTATTTTTGCCCAATTTGATTTACCTTGCAACCCTACACTTTCCGAAATCTCCGTTTTTCATATCGAAAAATTTGAAAATCAATACCGGACTGCTCGTTATTGCGGAAGATGTGTCAGGGAAATATCATACCGAAACGGCGGAACAAATATGTTGCTTGCCATTTTACCGCACGGAAAAATCGGATTTGTAAACGCATCGGATTTTATCAAACAAATATCATCAACGAAAGAACTCCAACATTTTTCGTTTCAAATATATAACGAAACCCAAACAGCTCAAGTTCTTGCTAATATTTTCAATAATTGAGTTATGAGAAACCTTATTTTCTTCTTCATATTTAACTGTGCGGCATTGGTTTTAGCAGCCCAAAATGCCGAATCATACAGTTTCCACGGAATTGTAAACGCTGACAGTTCCCCTAAAGAAAATTGCACAGTCAAAGTGTTTGAAAACGACCGACTGATATCGTATTCCAAAACACTGAGCAACGGATATTTTAATGCCTCGCTTAACTACAGAAAAAAATATCGTATCGAATTTTCATTTCCCGGATATGAAAATCACACCGTTAGCATTGGAACTGATATTTCGCAACCGAAATCAAAACTTAGTTCGGATATTTACACTGTAAATTTATCAAAAACAACTGAGGCGGAGCATTATTTTATCATTTCAAATAACGGAAAACTTTCAGAATCAAAACCCTTCAGCCATTCGTCGGGTATCACACCCAAAGAAGAGCAAATACTTGCCGATGCAAACGAAAAAAAACTGCGAGCAGAGTTGAAAGCAGACTCTATCGTTAATGCCGCAATGCGAAAACGCGATGAGTTGCTTGCCGAAATTGAAAAAGAAAATCAAAGAACAGACAGCCTTGCTGTCCGTTCGGGAAATTCTAAAATATTGCTCACAAACGACAGTGTCAGCTCTGAACTTATTGACAATTTATCGGAAAGTGAGAAAAAGGCTATCAGTTCAAAAGACAGTAAAATAGAAAATATTTTATCAAAAGGCACACTCTCCAACGAAGACAGCATACAGATAATCAGAACTATAATTGAGAAAAAAGAGTTACTGCTGAAAAACTTAAACGACCGCAGAGCAAAAGCCGAAGCAAACGGAGATTCACTCTTGGTTAACGAACTGTCTGCTGAAATCAGTAAACTTGAACCTCAATTAGAAATCGTAAGACAGCAAGCAAAACGATACGAAAAAGAAATTGCGATGAAAGATAAAGAAATTGCCGTACAACGCCGTCAACTCATACTTGTTGCCGGGGTTTTGCTGATGGTTTTTGCGTTTATCATAATTTTAGCATATTTCATGCGACAACGAAAAAAAACGAACAAAAAACTTAACGAGCAAAATCTGCTCCTTGAGCAACAAAAATTTGAAATTCATAAACAAGCCGAAAAATTAATTGAAGCGAATGCGATTGTTTCCGAAAATAATGTTGTGTTGCATAAAAAGAACGAACTAATCGAGCACCAGAATTTACAGATAAATAAAAGTATCAATTATGCCGGCACAATACAACAAGCTGTTCTTCCTGCTGACGTATTGCATAAAAAGCATTTCGACTCATTTGTGTTTTTTTCGCCCAAAGATATTGTTTCGGGTGATTTTTACTGGTTTTCCGAACTGCACGATATTCCGCGTCCGGCAGAGGTTGACGATATGTTTATGTTCGCAGTAGCCGATTGTACGGGGCATGGGGTACCGGGTGCGTTTATGTCGCTTATCAGTATTCAACTATTGAATCAAATTGTAAACGAACAACATACACTTTCGCCAAAAGATATTCTTGAACACTTAGACGCAGGAATTATGAAAGCCCTCAAACAAACTGAAACCGGAAATACTGACGGTATTGACATGGGGCTGATAAAAATTGAACACAGAACAGACAAAACAATACGTTTATCATTCAGCGGCGCAAAACGTCCGCTGGTCTATTTCGACCATAATTCAAAAGAGATAAAAACCGTAGAAGGTTCACGCCGTCCGATTGGCGGAAATCCGAAATCAAAAGCAAAAGAGAAGCCTTTTAAAGAAGTCGAAATTCTTTTGAGTATAGGTGATATTGTTTACATGGATTCCGATGGGTTTACAGACCAAAACGACCCGAAACGTCAAAAACTTGGACGACAAACGCTTAATGACACTCTGCTTAATATTGCAGAACTATCTATGAATGAACAGTATAATAAACTAAAATCACTTATGCAAAATCATCAAAACGGCGAAGAGCAACGAGATGATATTACACTTATCGGCATAAAATTCAGTTAACAAACCTTTTCAATTTTGAGGTTAATTTCGTTCATCTGCCAAAATCCACAGTTTTAAACCGTTTAAACGGTTTAAAACTGTGGATTTCCTCAAAACCGGCTAATAAACATCTTTAATTGATGATTTTAAAGCTTTTTGCTTTTCGATGTCCGATTTTCCGTAGTCATTTCGGAAAGCTGCCTTCTCCCACTCGCCGTACATCGGATTCGGAAAAACGATGAAACGAGTGCCAATGTCAGCTTTATATTTTTGGACAACCGCTGTCCCGAAATCTGTAGTATCTCTATTGGCAAATTCTTCGGTAAAATCAGTCATATTATCACCTAAAAACAAAATAATATCGTAATTTTTTGAAATCGAATCACGACGAGCCGTTTTATCAGACTTATCTGTTTTCAATAAAAAATATTTTTTATCAATATTCGGGAAACCTAAACGTTGCATATTTTCCATCGTTGCTTCCAAAGTATTATTAGTTCGATTTGAAATATAAAAAACTTCAACTTTTTTTGATTTTGCAAACATGAAAAAATCAACGGCACCCGGCAAAGCCTCCGCTTTTTTAGTATTTACCCATGCATCCCAAGATTCATTGGTGTACATTTTTCCGGTTTTTGCAAGCCGGGCATTGTAAGGACTGTTATCCAACACCGTTTCATCAATATCGGTAACAACTGCCACAGGTTTTTTATATTTTTTTTTCAAGTTTTCACTCAACATCAATTTTGCAAAAAGATAGGTTTGCAAATAAATTGCCTTATTTTCGGCAGATGTTTGATACCAAACCGTAGGAGACAAACCGTTTTCTCCCGAATATACGGATTCGGATACGATTATTTTCTCTACTTTTTCTTCAGTTTTCGTTTCGGCAGTATTGCAAGAACTAAAAATTAGTACACTGATAACCAATGTGTAATAAAACTTATTCATATTTTTAAAAATTTATTATTGATTTTTTAACTATCTTTTGTAACTTTTCACACAACTTGCTCGTCTTATGAACAGAATTGCAAAGTAACAAAATGACAGTCAAAGAATACAATATTTGTGTAAAAATTTTTTCAGATAATGTATATCGCTTTATTCTGAAAAATATTAAACGACAAGATGCGGCACAAGATATTGTGCAGGATAGTTTTGAAAAAATGTGGATAAACAAGCAATCCGTATCGTTTGAAAAAGCCAAACAATATTTATTTGCCACCGCATATCATACGATGATAGATGCCTTGCGTAAAGACAAAAGAATGGTGAGCGCCGAAGACAGCAAGTTTATTGAACCGACACACAACAAACATTTCAACGATTTACACGAAGTGATGCGTTTAGCACTTGAAAAATTACCCGAAGCCCAACGCTCGGTTGTTATGTTGCGCGACTACGAAGGTTATTCATATAAAGAAATTTCAGATATTACAAATTTAAGCGAAGAACAAGTAAAAGTTTATATTTACAGAGCACGCTTATTTCTTAAAAATTATATCGGCAAACCCGAAAACGTAATTTAACTCCAAACATTCAGAATCATGAGCAATATCAATATACATAATTACGAAGCCTATTTTTTGGATTACGCCGAAGGCAATCTGACAGGCACTCAAATTGCTGATTTGCAGGCATTTCTGCAAACCAATCCGAATTTATTGCCCGAATTTGAATCCATGCAAGATGCCCTGACTTTTGTTATTGAGCCTGAAATCGTAAAATACGAAAAGAAACAAAACTTAGAAGCAATCCCGCATCTGTCAATGTTCGATATTATTGAGCTTGAATATCTTTGCATTGCCGCTACCGAAGGAGATACAGACATAAAGCAAAACGAACGCTTACAAATATTATTAAATCGAGACGAAAACGCTCGAATCCTCTACGAACAAATCAAACAAGCAAGGGTGAAACCGGATACCCGAATAAAATTCCCGAAGCAACGCATCAAACGGATGCCTGAATTACGAATAAAGCCACTAATGGCTTATGCCGCAGCAGCTTCGGTGATGTTATTTTTCGGTATCCGGTTCTTTAATTCCGAGACGGCAACTCCCGTAAAAATGCTGACTTCAAAACTGACTGCCGCCAATGTGAAAACCGTAACTTACACTCCGTCAAGAACATTCAGCGAAAAGTTGTTGAGTAAAAATACATATCTCTCGAAATCAAACCGGACAGACGCAGCCGACTTAGAAAATAAATTACCCGAAAACACAAACCTCGAAACATACATTTACGAAAGTGAACCGGCTTTGCCTATTGTATTTGAAAATCTTGCCCTTGCATCAACGGATTTGAATAAAGTCGAAATTGCCGAACATGCTCATACAAAGCAAAATTATACTGATGCACTGCTAGGAAAATTAGACGAACTTAAAAACCCAGGAACCCTCTGGGCTATTGCCGAAACCGGCGTGTCCGTTTTCAGTATCATTTCAGATTCGGATATTTCGATGCAAAACCAATACAACACAAACGGAGAATTGAAAAAATTGCAAGTAACCGGCGAATCGTTCAAAATCAAACGAACGTTTAATAATCGAAACAAATAATTATCAATCATTTAATAATCAAGAATCATGAAAACGTCAATCAAATTTGCGATGACGCTGAGCCTCATCGTACTCACAACGGCAGTATTTGCCCAAAAAGATACCACCGAAATTATTATCGGAAAGAAACGCATAGTCGTTATCGAAAAAAAAGACACGAAAGAGCGCAACCACGATAATTTAGGAACAGGCGTAAACACATTTCGTGTCGAAATAGACCGGGTTATCGAAGAGTCTGAAAAAATAAGGGCTGAAATTGATTCATTGCAAAACTTGCAAAGCTCCGAATCAGACGAAACTACTGATGCTCAAATTGCTGCAAAAGAACGCGAATTGCAAGAGAAGGAAAAACAAATCAGCGCATTTGAAAAAGGTATCGAAGATTTAGAAATTGCTATGGAGAAGCTCGAAGAAGAACTCGAAAAACTCGAAGATATGGGCGATGAAGATGGTATTAAAATTGAAGACGAATCAAACTCATCCGAAGACGACGAACAAAACTCTTGCGTTGAAAAATTTAAAGGACATTGGGCAGGCTTCGAGTTTGGATTAGCAAATTTCCTAAATCCGACGCAAATGCTTGCTACGGACTCCGAACTTGGTTTCATGCAAATTGTACCCGAACGCTCATTTGCTTATTCTCTCAATCTGTTTGAGTTTAATATTCCGATTCATCAACGATATTTCGGTCTCACGACAGGCGCAGGCATCAATTGGAGTTCTTATGCACTTGCCCAAAATATTGATTTAGAAGAAAATCAGTCAACAGGTATCATGGAAGGCATACTCGTAGCAGACGATGTCAGACATTACGAAAAAAATCGTTTCAACAACGCTTACATAACCATTCCGCTTTTGGCTGAATTGCAAATACCTGCCGGTAAACACAGCATTTGGATAAACGGCGGCGTAACAGGAAGCCTCAGAGGTTGGTCGAAGCAAAAACAAGAGTATTACATTGACGGACAGAAATATAAAGACAAATTTTCCAACGATTATCAACTTTCGGCATTTCGTTACGGTTTGAGCTTTCGAGCCGGATACGGTCCTATCGGAATATTTGCAGACTACAGCCTTGCTCCCTTATTCAAAGAAGGGATGGGTCCCGAACTTTACCCGATAAATGTGGGCATCAGACTGATAAATTTCTAATCCGTATCGCAAAAATTTTATATTTAAAAACTCAACTATGAGTCCACTCCGAAAAGTATCTTTGACAGGATTATGCAGAAATTAACATTTGTAAATTTTTTATATCCAATTGATTACATAAAGAAAATTCGTAATAATTAGTGAATTAGTGGTCAATTTCGACATCTCGGAGTGAATTCAACAATAATCCATAAACAAAACAAAGCCTTGCCGTTTTTTAAATTCGGCAAGGTTTTTTATATTTTGGCAATTCACAAAAATAGCTATTGCCTTTTTCGTCGAAAAAACTGAGGTATTTTTCGAATATTTTTAAAAATCAACACTCCTAAACCTCCGACATTATTTTTACGCAATGCACGCAAATCTTCCTTTGATTTTTTTAAAATATTGGACAAACTTTTATTGCTTGCCCCTCCTGTTCTCATCTTAATCAACACTTTAGGCAGATAGTGAGTAGATACTTTATGTGAAAACAAAAATCGAAGAACAAGGTCATAATCAGCGGCTATCCGAAACGACGTATCAAAATTTCCGAGACCTTCATAGATATTCCGCTTTACAAAGAATGTCGGATGAGGCGGCATCCATCCTTTTTTTAGTTCCGAAAAATTAAAAACTCCCGACTCCCACAAACGAACAATTTTTGACGTATCATCTTTTGAAACATACACAAGGTCGCCGTACAGCGTATCCGTTTCCGAAGTTTTGAAACACGCAGCCACATCAGCCAAAACGTCAGAATTTGTATAAACATCATCTGCATGCAAAAAGCCCACAACATCGCCGGATGCAAGCGCAAGCCCCTTATTTAAAGCATCATAAATCCCATTATCCGGCTCACTCACCAATTTGGAGATACTATTATTGTATGATTTTAAAATTTCAAGTGTGCCGTCGGCAGAGGCTCCGTCAATAATAATATATTCAATATCCGCGTAGGTTTGTTGCGAAACAGAATTTAATGTATCTCTGATTGTTTCAGCATTGTTGTAACATGCCGTTATGATGCTTATTTTCACTCAATTTTAAAATTGATATTTATATTTTTTTCCGGCAACAAATATACATCGAAAAATTATATTGAACAGAATGTATTATATTTGAAACCAATTTTTCATCAATTTTCAATTCCGAATTTATAGAACGCCGAAATCTGAGTTGCAAAGCCCTTTTGAAATGCAATTCATCTTTTTCATCATTGCCCGAAATTCATATCACATCCTTGCTGCATAAACCGACGGCGCGAAACGCACCGCAGATTGAATGTAAGCAGAATTATTCGTTTTCTTTTATCCCTTTGAAAACTAATGATAAATATGAATTATCCGGGTTGTAGGTTTTTTTTGAACAATATCTGCTTGTTTGATACGTGTTCAAATTGATAACATGATATTCGATTAAAAATTTATCGTCAATTACTTCATTATCCAAATTTTTACCTATTTCTGTAATTA
>DYOJ01000390.1 GCA_020720705.1 Acetofilamentum sp. | reverse complement strand
ATCAACACATCATCAAAATACCTTCTCGATAAGAACCCAAATCAGCAGGATAAACAAGGACAGAATAATGCCTTTGGAGGTTTGATAATTTCGTTTTTGCAGAAAAAGCCAGAAAAACAGAACGTTAGGTATTGCACACAAACTTAAAATATTTGGTAAAACACTCCTTATATAGTACTTAAAATAAAAAGTATAAAACGATTCGCCGGCTGGTAAACCTTGTATCAAATAAAAAATCACAAAAACCAGCATCGGGGTTAAAACTCCTATGACTGTGCCGAGTGCTATGTTGTTTGTTCGTGTTCGTGCATGTGAAAATTCCATAATTTCCTCTTTTATTGGTTGATAATCAGATAAGTAACATAAGCGATGTAGGTTGCCAGAAAAATACCGCCTTCGACTCTTGACACCAATCGTTTACCCATAAAAAAGGTACTCATAAACAAAAATATACTTGCCAATAATGCAACTCCGATGTCAATATTAGCACCGGAACTGAGCGGTAACGGACTGATTGTTGCGGTGATTCCGAGTATTAAAAAAACATTCATAATATTTGAACCCACAACATTTCCGACTGCAATGTCCGATTTTTTCTTATAGGCTGCCACTACCGAAGTCGCTAATTCCGGAAGTGATGTTCCGATTGCAACTATGGTAAGTCCGATAAGTTTATCACTCATTCCGAAATGTCTGGCAATTTCAATAGCTCCGTCCACAAAAAACTGACCGCCAAAATACAAACCGACAATACCAAACACAATGTAAATTATTGATTTCCAAGTTGGCTGAACATTGAACTGCTCGCCTTCCGGTGCCTTATCGGTTTTCGCAATATGAAAAGTATAATACATGAAGACGATAAAGAAACTAAGCATTATGATACCGTCTGCGCGAGTTATTACGTTTGTCGTTCCTTTGTCTAAAAAAATATCATTACCCGTTACACCAATGATTAAAATGGCTAAAACCGCAAGCGGAATTTCTTTAAATTGGGTATTGTTTTGAACCGTAAGCGGATAGACCATTGCCGAAATACCGAGGATAAGCAAAATATTTGCAATATTGCTCCCCAAAATGTTCCCGACTGCAATGTCCGTGCTCCCTTTGATAGCTGAAATGATACTTATGGCAAGTTCGGGAGTCGAAGTTCCGATGGATACAATCGTTAAGCCGATAACCATGTCCGAGATTTTCAAACGTTTGGCAATAGAAGAAGCTCCGGAAACCAACCCGTTTGCTCCGATAATGACCACCGCGAGTCCGCCTATAAGAAATAATATGCTCATTTTATTTTTCTTTAAATAAAATTGTAGGAATATTCTATTTTTCGGCAAAAATAATAAAATATCTTAAATAAATTGATTTTTTATCGAATTGTAAATGTAGCGAAGCGTATTTACGAAAAATATATTTGTATTTTTGCGCAAAATATTTGTTTGATGTCAAGATACGTAATCCTGTTGTTTTTAAGCGGAATGTTTACCGCAAGCACTGCTCAAAAATTAAGCAATCAAGCTCGTGTAAGTATCATAACCTGTGCTCCTTACGAAGAGTTATATGCAGCGTTCGGTCATTCAGCCATGCGTATTACAGACCCAGAGAATAAATTGGATATCGTCTATAATTGGGGCACGTTTGACTATCAAACACCGTATTTTTATCTAAAATTCGGACGAGGAAAATTAGATTATATGCTTTCGGTGTACGAATTTAACAATTTTATGCGCTCTTACATCCGCGAAAAACGTTGGGTAAAAGAACAAATTCTAAATTTAGATTCGACGGATGTTCAGGCTGTTTTCGATTATGCTCAAAATAATGCACTTGAAGAAAATCGCTATTATCGCTACGATTTTTTTTACGACAACTGCGCTACGCGTATCAAAGATATCCTGAAAACAACTCTCGACGACCGATTCATTATCGGAACATCCGGACTTCCCGAAAATACGACTTTGCGCGACATGCTTCATTTGTATCTTACTGATAAACAATGGACTGAGTTTGGTATAGATGCCATTCTCGGTTTACCTGCAGATATAAAAGCAACGGACGAAACTGCTACTTTTTTACCTGATTACCTGCTTGAAGTTGCTGCTCACTCAAAAATAAAAACAAATAACGGAGATTTGAAACCCTTAGTTGCCGAATTGAAAATTTTATACACGCCTGACAATGAGCCTGAAAAACACAAATCCGGAAATATGCCTGCCATCGTTTTTTGGATTGTTGCATCCCTTGTCGGTTTGCTCACAATTTTTGAACTAAAGAAAAAACGATATTTCAAACAATTAGATTTTGCCTTATTTTTTGTTCTCGGGCTGCTCGGCTTACTGATTACTTTGCTTTGGTTTGCGACCGACCATACAGCAACCTTGAATAACTTCAATATCCTGTGGGCAATGCCCCTGCATCTGATTGCCGTTTTTATGCTTGTTCGTAACCGTGCAAGACCGATATTAAAAAACTATTTTCTGATATACGGATTTATCACATTGATATTTACAATGGTATCTCCCGTTTTACCACAAGACATTCATGCCGGAGCATCAGCGCTCGCGCTTGTCGGCTCCATACGCGCATTACATATTTGGAACAGGTTAAAAAATCAGAGTTTAATTTGACGCAATAAATAAGTTGATTTTTTTTTGGTTGAATAGAAAAAGATAATACCTTTGCAGTCCCAAAAAACAAGAACGGGGCATAGCGCAGTCCGGTTAGCGCATCTGCTTTGGGAGCAGAGGGTCGCAGGTTCGAATCCTGCTGCCCCGACCAGAAAATAAAGGAGTTACAAATTTTGTAGCTCCTTTTTTGTTTTTCCGGGTACAAGATTGGATACGAAAATTTTTGAAAAAAAGCAAGTATCGGAAAAGAAAAACAATTTTCCGAAGATGTTTTTTGTTATTAGATTCTTGAGTCCGGTCTAAAAAGCCTGTTTTATTTTAGCTAAACAATCTATATGCTTGATTATCAGTGTTTTTGAAAATATTTTATAATTTACGTAAATTACTTATTATCAGTAATTTAACTTTACAATCTTTCAACTTTATGACTTTTTATACTGAACTCTATAATTTTTTTTTATTAATTTTGCACTTTCGCAAGAAGTCTATTGTTTAATGCTGAGTATTTTTGTGTCGAACAAATCAACAAATTGTTTAATCGTTTAATCGTTTATTTGTTTAATGCTGAGTATTTTTGTGTTTAGAACACATCAACAAATCAGCAAATTGTTTAATCGTTTAATTGTTTAAAGTTTAATATTTTGGAGTTGAACAAATCAACAATTTCATGAAGCACTCAATGTAACACGGATTTCCAAATCCGTGCAACTCGCAACAAAACACGGATTCAAAAT
>DYOJ01000389.1 GCA_020720705.1 Acetofilamentum sp. | reverse complement strand
GACGATAAATTAACCCTTTATTGTCGCAATTGTTCCGAAGAATTAGAATTTGATGAAAATGATGTAAAATTTTAGACAAGAAAATAATACGACTTTTATGCTGAAACGATAATCGCGGGTAAACGACTTAATTTGTAGCTACATGTAATAACTTTTCTTTGAGCCGTAATTAAATATTTTTGTTCGATTACAGCATCAGCGTTTAGTATTTTTTGTTATTGTTAAAAAAAAAATATTGCATGACATTATTTTCAAAAACGTTTGCAAAAATAAAAATATAGCTACAATTCATTTTTGTAATCATTTGAAATATAGCACTTTAACAGTATTTTTATATCAAAGTCAGATATTTGCAATACTATTCTCACTCAAGAAATTGCACCGTTACAGCATTAAATCAGTCAAAAAAAAGTCTCAATTTTCATTAAAAAAAAGTCTGTTACACTTTGAATTGATTTTTTTTTTTAACTTAGCCCGATATTTCAGAATAAGAAACTGAGCACATGGCACTCCAACAAAATAAACATATCGTATTAAGCTACACCTTGATGGGTATCCTCGCCGGTTTTGCAGCCATGACGGTTTATATCCTCATTGCGTTAAGTGCCCAAAACCTAAATTTTTCGTTCACATCTTTAATCATCCTGAACCAAAATCCGTTGTCTTATGCTCTGGAAATCATGCCGTTATTGGGGTTTACCATTACAGGATACATTGTCGGAAAATTACAAAGACGTACTATCCTAACCCTCACGACAGAACAAGCACAAACTTCAAATTTCGATGACATTTTCGACATTACCGAACGTCTCAGACGAGGTGAAACCGAATTTACAGTCGAAAAATATGACAGAAACGATGAGATTATCAACTCGCTCATCAACCTGCGAGACGAACTCATAAAAACCAAAAAAGAAGAAGAACAACGTAAACGAGAAGATGAGCAACGCCATTGGACTTCGGAAGGTTTAGCAAAATTCGGTGCAATACTCCGTGAACATAACGAAGATATGCAAATCATGGCAAGCGAAATTGTCAAAGAAATAGTTCGCTACGTGGATGCCAAACAAGCTGCTTTTTTTCTTGTCAAAGATGAGGAAGACAAAGAAAAAACAGTTTCTCAAATTGCTACTTTTGCCTACGGACGTAAAAAATTCACGGATAACAACCTCAAATGGGGCGAAGGGCTTATCGGCGCATGTATCATAGAGAAAAAATCTATTTACATGAAAGATGTTCCGGATTCGTATGTTCAAATAACATCCGGTCTGGGCAAAGCAAGCCCCCGAAGTATCTTGATTGTTCCGCTGAAAACAGACAACCAAATTGTTCACGGTGCACTCGAACTTGCGTCGTTCAAAGTTTACGAACCGTATGAAATCGCGTTCGTTGAAAGTGTTGCCGAGAGTATTGCCTCCACAATCACATCGTTGCTAAACAGTATGCGCACAACCGCGCTCCTTGCCGAATCTCAAGATGCCGCAAAAGAGCTTGTTGAGAAAGAAGAAATGATGCGCAAAACTCTGCACGAAATGCGCGAACTTCAAATCGAAGCCGCTAAACAAAGCGAGGAATTTGTCAGCTTTACCAACTCGGTAAATCACACCATGATACGAGCCGAGTATTCAATAGACGGTGTATTGAAATATGCAAATACCAAATTTTTAGACATTCTCGGATACAACTCAAACCGAGAAGTTGAGGGGAAAGTGATTACCGATTTCATCAGTGAAAAAGACCGCGGTTGGTTTGACGAAATTTGGCATCGCCTCGTTTCAGGCGGAAAACATTTTGAAGGTGATATGAAACACCTTACCAAAGACGGCAGAGATGTGTGGACAATAGCGACTTATGTAAGCGTTCGAGACCAATACGGAAACCCTGAAAAAATCCTGTTTCTGGGGATTGACACCACCAATGCCAAAAAACAAAGCCTCGACTACGAAGGTCAAATTAACGCGCTTAACCATTCTTCTTTAAAAGCAGAATTTTACAGAGACGGACGAATATTAGAATTTAACAAAAAAATTCTGGATATTCTAAATTATCAGACCGAAGGTTTAGAGGGCAAAAAATTATTCGATTTTATACCGAAAGAAGAAAAGATACAATACCAAGAACTTTGGAACAATATCGTACGCGGTATCCCCTATGAAGGTCGCATACGGATACTTGACGTAAAAGGCGATATGCGCTGGCTCTACGGCACATTCTCGGTTGTAAGAGATATGTATGAAGAAATTGCAAAAATTATATTTATCGGCAACGACATCACCGAACAACATTTGATGGAAGAGCAAAACAGACAGCAAACGGTTAAACTTCGACAACAAGAAGAAGAATTGCAAGAAGCACAACGCCAATTAACCAAAAAACTGAAACAATCGAGAGAGGAAATGAAACAACAATTCCGCGAAATCGAAACCGTTAAATTGTTGCACGAAAAAACGCTCGAAGGCATGCTGGATGCCATAATTACAATTAATCAGGATAACGTCATCGAATTTTTCAATAAAGCAGCCGAAGAACTTTGGGGTTACTCAAAAGATGAAATTATCGGCAAAGACATTTCGTTCCTGATGCCCGAAAAATATAAGGAATTTGAAGGTGATTATATCGGAACTTTTTTCAGCAGTACACTTGACACTCCGCTTGTCAATACACGTATCGAAGTATTTATTGTTGATAAAAACGAAGAACAAATTTCTGTCTTGATGACCTTGTCCGAAGCAGGTATCGGACTACGCTATCGCCTGACAGCTTTCATACAACGTATTGAAGTCGAATTATTTTAATCACATGTTCAAGAAAACACCAACACTGGTACTCCTCATATCCGTTATTCTCATTCAGGCATGCACCTCAGAAGCCGAACAGAAAGAATTAGACATCATTCAAAGCTATCTTGGCTCTGTAAAAATAGAAACAGACCCGTTGCCGAGCGGTTTGTATGTAATAGATATGACTGACACACTTACGGAAGTCGGGACTCAAGAACCGGCACCCGGCGATACCCTGATACTTACCGTAAAAGCATACCTTGCAGCCAATCCAAACACAATATTTGTAGATAAACCACTCACAGCACCTGATACTTTTATCTACAATGCTGCACCAATGTTGCCCGCATGGGAAGAAGGCATAAGCTATATCAGAGAACATAAAACGCTGAAAATCATTAGTCCTTCCGACCTTGCTTATGGCGCGATGCGTGTAGGAGTTATTCCTCCGAATTCAGTTCTGGTATTTGACATAACTTGCTTGGAACATCGTTATTAAAGCAGACTTTAGGCTTGAGACGATAGACAAGAGTTATTATTTTTCACAATGTCTGCATAATATACTATCATCGGGAATAAATTGTGATTACAAA
>DYOJ01000388.1 GCA_020720705.1 Acetofilamentum sp. | reverse complement strand
CTCTCCTTTTTTATTTTTATTACACAATTTAGTACACAAGTTGGAGGGATTGATGGGTTTAGGTTTTTAATTGGAAAAACGATTAAACTCATAATTTTTCTCCGATTGTCGGAATCTTAACCGGGATTTTATAAAATTGAATGTATTCTTTAATCGGAAATTCTCGCAAATTCGTGTTTTTAAGATTTTCTTTGCCAGCTTGTAAATCAGGATAAATTAGCAAGCAATCTGTAACACAATATATTTGGTGTTCTTCTGCGGTAAATTTGTTTGTCTCTAAGCGTTTGTTTACTTCTTTCAATCTTGAATACCCGCTTAATTGCCTCAAATCTTCGGTTAAGTTTTCGTTTTTATACTGCGGTTTATATTTTGCATCCGCAACCATTTTGTAGTCCGAAGAATTAATCAAATAATCAAGTTCATTCGCTTTTGTCGTCAGGTGATAAACTACTTCATCTTTGACCCGGAATCTGTCTTTTAGCAATCCTAACACATATATTTCGAACAATTTACTCATGTCAATCCAAAACGGCGGCGTTTTGATGGTTTCAAAATTTTGTGTGTTCACGATGTTGTACCCGAAACGTTTCAAAATAATTTTTGCAAGTTTTATTGCCTGCGAATATTCTTTGTAAAACGCATTAAATTTTGTGTGTTTTATTTGATTTACATCTATTGTATCAGAAACATTTTCAAAAACGGGCATAATAAAATTAAGCTGTTGGGATGTGAATTCATCGCTGTTGGGAATTTTAATCAAAGGAAGATACTGTTTTATAAACAATAACGTTTTTTTTAGCAGCCTGTTTTCGGAATTGTTATATCCAAATTCTTCAAAACGACAATATGTTTTTAAAAGTTTGTTTTTTAATTTATCTTGATTTATCGTTTTGCTTACCAGAACTTTACCTTTTATTTTACTCTGCAAATTTTCCTCGACTTTGTAATACGATTTTTTTAAACCTTTTTTGACGATTTCTTTCACAACGGATAAGAATTGTACAATTAAAAGTGGTGTCAGTAAGTCGTACTTTTGCGCAATTTCTATTTGAGGTTGGTTAAACTTCAATTCGAACAAATCATGCGTATGTTCTGAAATTTCAGGATGTTTCAAAGCCGAAAAAAGCATTTCCAAATAATTTGTTTGTAATGTAGCGTTGTTTAATTTCGGTTCGACATAGATTGCAATTTTTTCGGATTCAATCCAATCTACGCCGATAAAATAACTTGTATGCAATTTTCGATTTTTTTTATCAAAATATACACAGACCTTTCGACTGTTTTGCATGAAGCAGATATCTTCCGGAATTTCTCGCAGCATGTCTTCCGAAATATATTCTCCGTCAGGGTAATTATGGTGCTCGGTAAAAACTTTATTTAACAGCAAATTTGTCATAGAATGTGTTGATATTCAGGTTATCCGGTAATAAGTTTTCAATCAAAACTCCGTCTTTTAAGTATTCTTTGAGTATCGGGATAATTTCGTATTTCAATTTCAGATTTAACTTATCTTTGTCCGTTGCCAAAAAATACGAATGTCCTATCATGACATCTTCGGGGCGAAATTCGGGCGACAGATAATCCGATTTTTCAAATTTGGGATTATTCCAATCGACACGTTCGTAACCTTTTATAAAAAGCTCCGAAACAGTTTGAAACAAAGGTTTTGCAAACTCCGTAAGCGGTTCGGGTGAGGCATACACATCTACAAACGCAAAACGACGGCGAATGGCATAATCAATATGTCCCACGCTGCGGTCGGCTGTATTCATTGTTCCGATAATGTATAAATTTGTCGGTAGTTTTAATTCTTTGTTCTCATTAACGTCATCGCTGTCTTCGTCTGATTTTAAGGCATACATGCTTTCAACGGTTGTATCTTTCGGGTTGTTTTCGTCAAACCGATATTCCATTGCGTAAATCAGCTCGCCTAAAACGGAAGGAAGATTTGCCCGATTTACCTCATCAATTATTAAAACATAATTTGTTTTCGGATTATCCATCGCTTTCTCTGCAAAATCAGCCAAAACACGATTTTCGACTTTATATTCAACCTGACTTTCGCTGTTTGTTTTTGCCGAAATACCACGCACAAAATCTTCGTAACTGTACGACGGATGAAACTGAATTATTTTGTATTCGCCGGAAATAATAACGTTCTCGTTTTCAAGAACAAAATCGCCTTTCAGATTAAATGTATTAACCAAAAAACGCATAAACTCCCAAGCAGTAACATCGGATTGAAATTTTTGTTTTTTTGTAACAAAATAATTTTGAAGTGCTTGATTTTTTTGAATAAAATTCAAGCTCGAACTGTCAATTTTCAAAATCCTTAATGCTTTATTCAAAAACGAAACACTGTTAATCGGAAAAAATTCATCGGGATAATAACTGTGTAAAATCTTTAAAATCAGACTATCTCCGAGCAAAGTATTTACAATTTCTAAATTTTTATTTACAACAAAATCTTGATAGATGTCTGCCAACTTTTGCATCGCAGTTTCAATATCATTTGTCTCTGATAAAATTCGGCTGTGCTTAAAATGCGTGCTGTAATCGTTGTTTTTTTTACTCCAAAAGATTAGATACGAGCGTGATGTGCCCGGAAAATAATACCCTATTTCTTTTAGTCCGCGTTCTATCCACCAACAAAAATTATCTCTGTTTCCTTTCCCTATGGTGTAACTTTCAAGTGTCAATTCGCTGAGCTTTTCTTTTGGAAATTTTGTTTGAAATTCGTGTAGAAGATTTTCTAACCGGAGTTTGGTATTGATAAAATCCGCGCCTTTTGTATCAAACATTTTGAAAAAGCTGTCAATTTTTTCTTGAACACCACTAATTTCCTGCGGCTTGGTCATTTCCTGTGCCATTAGTTTGGCTAACCTTGTTTTTCCGGTTCCGGGTGCGCCTTGCAGTATAATTTGGTGCTTGTATTGGAGTATGGATATTTTGTTTTCCATGTCAATTTTTTCTAATTTAATTTTTTGTTTATTAATGTATGCTTGATACCATTTCTCTATTCTTTTGTAGGTATTATTTCCAAATTCAACTTGATTAAAAGTTCCCTTGTGTGGTATTTTGCCGTTTAATTCATTTATCTGCTCGGCAAAATCGGTATCGGAACTTTTGCTTAAAATTTTGACTTTGTAATCAATTCCAAAACTTGGCTGAGTTATGAGTTGTTCGGGAATTTTTTCGATAACTTTAACAAGGGCAATTGGATACGAACCTTTATGGACTAAAATAACAGTACCCTTTTTAAGGTTGTCAAACTGTTCTCCGGCTGTGTGAATGTCTGCTGTTATTTTTTTTTGATTCAGTGCGTCCTCTGAAATTCGGGTGCCCTCACCGTCATTCATTTGCAATCTGTAAAA
>DYOJ01000387.1 GCA_020720705.1 Acetofilamentum sp. | reverse complement strand
GCCATCAAACGCGCCATGCAAGCCGAACCCCTCTTAAAAGTTACCCTGCCGAATGTGGTGGATGAGGGGGTGCTGTAGATTTTGTCCGAAATAAAAAAAAAGTTTAACTTTGTCTCCAAAATATTGAAAAATGCATTATAAAAAAGAAGATATTGAAGATGAAGATATTTCTTTTACCGGAATTATTGAAACTCCCTTTGACCCCAAAAGAATTGATATTTCAACTAAACAAATGATTATTGGTTCAATCTTGATACGTTTGCGCAATGATGAGGTGGATTTAAAAACTTTTTTTCAAAGAGGTTTAGACTTATGGGACGATACCAAAAAATCGCGACTAATTGAGTCAATATTAATAAGACTACCTTTACCTGCATTTTACTTTGATGGTTCGGATGATAACAAATGGCTTGTTGTAGATGGTTTACAACGTCTAAGTACATTCAAAAGTTTTATGATTGATAAAACATTGAAATTGAAAAACTTAGAGTATTTAACACAATTTAATGATTATTCATTCGATTTATTACCTCGCGATTTGCAAAGAAGAATTGAAGAACACGAAATCACAGTCTATATTATCAATTCAGGGACACCTCCTGAGGTCAAATTTAATTTATTCAAACGAATTAACACAGGAGGGTTAGTTCTTAATTCACAGGAAATCAGACATGCTCTTAACCAAGGTGTGATTACCGAATTACTGTCTAAACTTTCTGATTTGAAGAGTTTTAAACAGTTCGAAATAAGCAAAGAACGAATGTTAGACAGGGATTTTATAACACGTTTTTTGGCATTTTATCTTATATCACCATCGGAGTATAAACCAGATTTAGATGGTTTTATAAATAAAGCACTCTTAAAACTTAAACAAAAAAAAGCGGGAGACTTGAATAAAATTGTGGATGATTTTGACAAGTCCATGACCCGCATCTACCGGATTTTTGGAAAATACGCTTTTCGTAAAATGTATTCGATAGACGACAATCTTAAATCGAAAAACAAATCGTTGTTTGAAGTTTTTTCTGTTCTTTTCGCAAAACTTTCCGACAATGATTTTGAGATTTTACTTAATTCAAAATCTGAATTGATATACAATTTCGTTCAATTAATGAAAAACAGTAAGGATTTTGAAAAGTCAATAACGTCTTCGACAGGAGACCCGAAAAACGTCAAATTCAGATTTTTTCAGATTTTTACGATTATCAGGATGTCAATGCAGTCAGAACCGGCAGACAAACGAATCGGATTTGAGCTACCAAAAATTCTACTTACAAGAGACTTTTCAAAATTCGAATACCAAATTGAAAAATCAATTGTTTATGCAATAAAAAAATTGACGGATAAAAAAAATCTCGGAAATAAGTATTCTTTCACAACTCAGTTTTCTTTCCCGTATTTTATAAGTTTCCTAAATATCGAAAAATTAAAGGTCATAGATAGCTTGTTAAAAGCCCATTTGTTTACCGAGAATGACGCATTCAAAACAATAGAAGCAATTTTTGAATCTGAAATAAATAAAAATATTGCTAAAAATATCGGACTTGATGAGAATTCAGAAAACAACGGAACTTTTGGTAATCCAAATTTTGAACAAAATATCGGTTGTGATATCGTGTTTGATAGTAACAATATTGTAATATTTGAGATTTTACATTACTTGTACTCCGGCGGTGCACATGGGCTTCATAGCTACGATTACTTAATTATTGATGTTGAAAATGAAAAAAAACTTAGCTTTTCTGACATTTTTGAAAAATCAAAAGTTTCAAATATTCATAAGAAAGTTATTGATGCTTTAAAAAAGGATAATGATTTACGAGTAAACCTTTTTTCCGATACATTTGAAGACGTTGGATTGAGTGAAAACTTTTATTTCGACAAGGAAAACTTTTATTTTGTATATGCACCCTATGAAATCGGAACATATTCACTCGGTTCGCCCCAAATAAAAGTGCCTATTTCAGAATTAAAACCTTTTTTAAAAACAAATTTTATTAATAAATTTTAAAAATCATGATAACTTCCGTAACCATAAAAAATTTCAAGTCGTTTAAACTCCTTTCATTGAATTTAGAGCCTCTTAATATATTTACAGGGCTTAACGGTAGCGGTAAGTCTTCCCTGTTTCAAGCTCTGCTATTACTTAAACAATCCTATAATTCCGAAGGGAGATTAAGGTCCGGGCTTATTGTCGGGGATGGCGATATCTTAAATCTCGGCAAAGGCAAGGATATATTATTTCAATATTCAAACTCTGATGAACAAATAAAATTTGATATCGAATGTGGAGACATAACTCTGAATTGGACATTTAAATACGAAATCAATTCAAAAATATTACCGTCCGTAACTGTGAGCGATGAGCATGTCTTGAAATGTAATCTTTTTACAAATAAATTTCAATATTTGAATACCGAACATGTGTCGCCGAAAACAACTCATAATCGGAATGAAAATTTTATTCAAGAAAACAATATTGGAATTCAGGGAGAATTTGCAGTGCATTATTTGGCATTATTCGGAATAGAAAAAAAGATAACAAATCCAAAACTGTTGCATCCAAAAGGGCAAACAAATTCATTGTTACATCAAGTTGATGCTTGGTTGTCAGAAATTAGTCCGGGTGCAAAACTTGTAATTGAAGAAATCAAAGGTATTGACTTAATTAAACTTGCAGTTCGCTTTGAGGACAAAAATGGATACAGCGATGATTATCAACCGATAAATGTAGGTTTTGGTATTACATACGTTTTACCGGTAATTTTGGCATTACTAAAAGCTGAGCCGGAAGATATACTTTTAATAGAGAATCCGGAATCTCATCTGCATCCGAGAGGTCAATCTGAAATGGGAAAACTTATCGCAATGGTTGCAGCATCAGGTGTTCAGTTATTCGTCGAAACTCACAGCGACCACCTCATTAACGGAATCCGAGTTGCGGTTAAACAAAAAATTATCAATCATACAAATGCAAAGATATTTTTTTTCGAACGCTTTGCAAGTGAAAATGAAACACAATCGATTAGTTATGAAATTTCGATTGATTCAGCGGGTGAACTGAGCTTGTACCCTAAATTTTTTCTTGATGAATGGGAAGAACAACTAATAAAATTAATCTAAAATGGTCTTAGTTTTTAACGAATTGTCTATTTCTCAGAATCTTTCTGATTTTACAACTGCCAGAAATATTTTTAAAATATTCACGGATACATGCTTAAAATCAAGAGAATTTAATTTTGATTTTATAAGAGTGTTACCTGACTTTTGGAATGTAAAATATTACCAAGATATTAGCATTCATGAGTTTATGAGTTCATACTCGAATAAAACACATCGAGATATTTTAAGAAAAATCATTCGAAAACCATATTTAG
>DYOJ01000386.1 GCA_020720705.1 Acetofilamentum sp. | reverse complement strand
AAATGCAATAAGCGTCCACGCTTTTCTTTTGCAGGCATAACTTCGTAAAGTAGAATTAACCGCAACACTTGCAACAGGATATACGTTTACGAAGTGGACAGAAAACGGAACACAGGTTTCAACAAGTGCAACATATACGTTTACAGCAGAGAATGATAGAACTTTGGTTGCTGAGTTTGACGCTCTTGTGATAGTATCAGAAGTAGATGACAACAAATTCTTAATCTATCCGAACCCGACAAACTGCGTTTTCAAAATTGTAAACAATGACTCTGATTCAGAAGGATATAACGTTAGAATTCTCACAGCCTTAGGTCAAGTGGTTTTTGTTAACCAAAAGAATATCGAAAATGTTCGAGAATGCGACATTTCTAATCTTCCTAACGGTTTATATTTTGTTTACATACAGCAAAATACAAGTTTACAAGTATTTAAAATCGTAAAGAATTAATTTTCATTAACACTATAATTTCCCAGCCCGCCCTAACCCGCGGGCTTTTTTATTTTAATGTTTTTTTGTAAAAACGTGATATGAATGTGATTTTGTTCAATTATAAGTTTTTAACGTTACAGCTAAATCAAATGTGTAATGATTATAAACCTTGCTAAAAAATTTATAATCAAATACTTAAAAACTCTTGAACACTCAACTATTAACCAAAAACAGTATAGTGGAAGCATTTTGTAATATAAGACTGAGTTTTGCGTCCTTGCTTAACACATTGTCTCATAAACTTTGCTGTAGGTTTTAACATCATAAAGTACAGTTCGACCTATTTTGTTGTATTTAATATCCAAAAATCAAATAAATTTATATCGGATATTAAAAAAAAACAGTGTTTTACCATAAGAAATTTGCACGCGAAAAAAAACAGTATATTTTTGCAGATATTTCGATTTATGTTGAATTATCTCCGACTGATTCGTATCCAAAATCTGCTGATAATTATTGCGGCGCAATACCTTTTGCGTTATGCGTTGATACTGCCTATACTCGCAAATTTGGGGTTTGAAAGTCAGGTATCACATCTCGGATTTTTATTCATGAGCTTGGCAACAGCCTTGATTGCAGCCGGCGGATATGTTATCAATGACTATTTCGACACCAAAACAGACAGCCTCAACCGTCCGGATACAGTTATTATCGGAAAACACATTTCAAGACGCGGAGCAATACTCCTGCATATCGTTCTGAATATTATCGGAATAGCACTTGGACTTCTGGTTTCCTTAGAGATAGAACACTGGAAATTGGGGAATATTTATGTGCTGATAACTGCCTTGTTATGGTTTTACTCGGCATCATTCAAACGGAGGTATTTAATTGGAAATCTGATTGTTGCCGTTCTAACCGGACTTTCTGTTTTATTACCTGTTTTGTATGAATTACCCCCCTTGTATGCAAACTATGCAGAAGAGCTTGCACTGTTGAGAATGGATTTCAATATTCTGATAGCTTGGGGTATAGCCTATTCAGGATTTGCATTTTTAACAACCTTATCCCGCGAAATCATAAAGGATGCCGAAGATTTTGAAGGAGACCAAGCTTATGGCAGACGAACAATCCCCGTTGTATCAGGCATTCGGACTGTAAAGTATTTAGTCGTAAGCATCAATGTTGTCGTAGTTTTGCTTTTGGCTTTCGGATATGTTTACACACTTTTTTGCGCCGAACGTTTCGGTGAAGCCTGTTTATCACACGATTACCTCTCCGGTATCTATATCGGTTTATTGATTATTTTTCCAAATATTTATCTGATATTCAAAGTGTTAAAATCAAAATCGAAAAAGGATTGGCATCAGTCATCAGTATTGGCGAAACTAATTATGTTGGCAGGAATACTCTATACTGCTGTTGCATACTATTTGCTGACAACATAATTTATTGACATCCAACACTTTACGTTGTCAGTATTGGAGAATTTTCCCATTTCCGATGTCAAATTATCGGCATTACAACAGTAAAAATTGTCCCCTCACCTCTTTTACTTTGCACTTCAACCGTTCCTTGGTTGAGGTCAATAATTTTTTTCATAATGGACAATCCTAAACCTGTTCCGCTGATATTTTTGGTGCTTTCATTTTTCGCACGCATAAACTCCTGAAACAGACGCGATTGCTCATCATCACTCATACCGATACCCGTATCTTCGACTTTAATAACATATTGATTTTCTGACGTTTTAATACTAAAAAACAAGTCGCCTTGTTCTTTATTGTATTTAGCGGCATTAGACAGAAGATTATTTAAAATAATTTCTATTTCGGCAGAATCTACCTTTACTAATAATTCATCCGGAAAATCGGTATGTATTTTTACATCATTTTGTTTTGCAATCGGCTGGACAGAATCCACCGCAACTCGTGCAATTTCAACAATATCAACAGTTTGAATATTGCGATTTTTTACTCCGGATTCAATCCGTGTAAAATCCAACATGTCCATTATCAATTGTCGCATCCCTTTGATGCGATCTAACGAACGGTCTATCATTTTTTCGTAACTCTCTATATCCGAGCCTACTTGCTTATCTTTCATAATTTGCAGATAGCCTTCGATAGCATTAATCGGCGATTTCAACTCATGTGAAAGAACGGACAGAAATTTGAAGCGAATATTTTTTCCTTCATCTGTCATTTTGCACGTCATCCGTTTAAGAAACAGATGTTTAGTAATACTTTCGATAGCCGTTTTCAGTTCCTGCTGAGTAAAAGGTTTGGGCATAAAGTTGAACGCACCGTTTGTAGTTGCTTTCACGGCTACATCAATTGAAGCATAAGACGTTATCATCATCACTGCGAGATCTTTGTTTTGTTTTTTAATATATTCCAAAACTTCTATGCCCTCAATACCCGGCAGACGATTATCGAGTAGAACAATATCAATTTCTTGACTATCAATAATTTCAATAGCCTGTTCGCCTGTTTCCGCATCAATAATTTTGTAATCGAAATCGTCTTCGTGAAAGGGAAAACTGACTTTAAAATCGCGCAAAACACGACGCACACCCAGCCGAATTCCGGCTTCGTCATCAACGGTAAGAATTTTTAGAGTTTCCATGATATTTTTGATGTTAGTAGTAAGTAATTGGTAATTAGATGGTTGAATAATACAAATGTGAAAATGTGAAAATGTGAAAAATTGGAAATTTGGAAATGTGAAAATTTGGAAATGTGATAAGTATCTGAATAAAATTAGTCTAAATTATTAGATTTCCTAAATACTGAATAGCTGTATTTTAAGAAAAAATCTAAATACTGACTACTCAATACTCATTACCTGTATGCGTAAAAATTAAAAAAACATCTATCACGCTAAAACTTTACTAAGATTTCCGAGTTGTAAAACACTGATTATCAGCATGTATTTTTTTCGGAAG
>DYOJ01000385.1 GCA_020720705.1 Acetofilamentum sp. | reverse complement strand
GCTAAACCATTGCTGATTAACACTAAGGCTTGTCGGTCGTGCACAGCGGCGTTGCTGAGTGTGTAGCCTTTGAGTCCGCATAAATCAATCAATTGTCCGGCTGCAAGTTTCATATTATCAGCTTGTTGCGGGTATCCGATTAGGTTTGGAGTTGAATCTTTCAAGTGTTCAAATTGTGTTAAAGAAATTGTCGGATTTTTGAAAAAACTTCCAACATTCGGGCTTGTGCTTGGGTCAGGTAATTTTGTAGTTCGGATATTGATAATTGTTTGTCTTACAGTTCTTAAATCAAGTGTGTTGTATGCCGACAGTGCATTTTTTAAAGCGGCATAGTCTGTGTTGTATTTTTCAGTTTTGCTCAAGCCGAAAGTTGCATAAACAATAATGTATCTTCCGATATTTTCCGTTTTCTTAAAGATACTCCAACGATACCCAAATTCGCAATATTCTTTTGAAAATACTTGATATTCATAAGTTTCAGTATCAAAAACACCAACCGACAACAAAATATCTTTAAGCTCAACACCGTACGCGCCGATATTTTGCACGGGCGCAGCTCCGACAGTTCCGGGAATAAGCGATAAGTTTTCAGCACCATAATACTGATTTTCAACACAATAGGTTACAAAATCGTCCCAAGTCTCGCCGGCTTGTGCATTTATAACAACTTCGGTTTCGGTTTCATATACAATATCTATTCCTTTGGTATTCAGTTTAATAATAGTGCCGTCAAAATCTTTGGTAAATAAAATATTACTGCCGCCGCCGATAGTAACGAACTTTTCAGGACGCCCTTCTTGCGCAAAAAATGGTTCTAATTCAAAAAAATCATCAATTTCAACAAACTCCTTTGCATTTACATCAATTTGAAAAGTGTTATAGGGTTTCAGACTGATATTGTGTCGTATATTCATAAACAGATATTTTCGCAAAAGTAGATGTTTTGTGCAATATTTTTCAATAAAAAACTAATAATTGACCGAAAATTTTTATTTTTACAACAAATTAAATCATCGTTTTATGAAGAATATTAAGTACTTTTTGCCTGTTATTTTATTGATAATCAGCAATATTAGCTTAAAGTCGCAAGGAGCTTATGAATCTATTACGGTGGCTGATTTGTGGAAAACATGGACTTTTTATCCGAGTTCGGTGTACGGTGTGCGCAGTATGGCAGACGGGGAGCATTACACCACTGTTTCGCGCAGTAATATTGTAAAATTTGACTACAAAACAGGTACGTCAAAGGTTTCAATATTTAACGGTTCAACACATAGCTTAGATATTGATGACTACAGTTTTAACAACGACGAATCCATGATTTTGCTCGAAACCGAAAACATGCCGATATACAGACATTCATTTACTGCAAATTATTTTGTTTACAATCTGAAAAACAATACGGTAAAGCCGGTATCAGAAAACGGAAATCAACAAGTTGCAACATTTTCGCCCGAAAGTGATAAAGTTGCTTTTGTTAGAGGTAATAACTTGTTTATAAAGTTTTTAACAACAGGGCAAGAAAAACAAATCACCACAGACGGCGCACAAAATAAAATCTTAAACGGGATTCCTGATTGGGTGTACGAAGAAGAATTCGGTTTTAGTCGAGCTTATGAGTGGATGCCGGACGGAAAAAATTTAGCATACATTCGTTTTGATGAATCAGCAGTTAAAACGTTTACTTTCAATATGTTCGCCGGACAAGTTCCGAGTGTTGAAGCAAACAAATTGTACCCGCACAATTATGTTTTTAAATACCCGAAAGCCGGCGAAGAAAATTCCGTAGTAAGTGTGCATATCTACAATATTGAAACGGGCAAAACCACAAAAATTGACATCGGAACTGAAACTGATATTTACATTCCGAGAATCAGAGCTACGAAAAATCCGGCTCAGCTTGCAGTTGTGCGTTTGAATCGTCTCCAAAATAAATTTGAACTGCTATTGTCCGATGTCAATACAGGTACTAGCAAAGTGATTTACACCGAAAATAATAAATACTATTTCGCAGAAGAAGATTTGGATAATTTGCAGTTTCTGCCGTCAGGTGAATTTGTAATGACATCAGAACGAGACGGTTACAGACACCTATATCTGCATCACCCGGACGGAACGCCGAAAATGCAACTCACAAAAGGAACTTGGGATGTTACCGAATTTATCGGATTTGACGACTCAAAAGGCTGGTTTTATTATCAATCGTCCGAAGAAGGTGCAAAATATCGCTCCGTTTATCGTGTGAACATCAAAGGAAAAAAAGAAAAAATATCTCAACAACTCGGCACTAATTCCGCAGAATTTAGTGCTAATTATAAGTATCATATTAATTATTTTTCTAATACCAAAACTCCGAATTACGTAAGCTTGAACGACGAAACCGGCAAAGTTTTACGAGTTTTGGAAGACAATTTGCGGCTTCAACAACTTGCAAAAAAATATGGCGGTGTAAACAAAGAATTTTTTGAATTTAAAACTGCGCAAGACATTCTGATTTATGGTTATATGATTTATCCGCCCGATTTTGATAAGACCAAAAAATATCCGGTAATTATGTATCAATATTCCGGACCGGATTCTCAAGAAGTGTCGGACAGTTGGGACTTTGGATGGAATGAACTGTTGGCACAACAGGGAGCAATCGTTGTGGTTGCCGACCCGCGCGGAACAGGCGCACGAGGCGAAGCGTTTCGCAAAGCAACATACTTACAATTAGGAAAATACGAAACCGAAGACTTGATAGAAACTGCCAAATACCTACAGAAATTACCTTATGTAAAACCCGACAAAATCGGAATTTGGGGTTGGAGTTACGGTGGGTTTATGTCCACACTTTGCATGACCAAAGGCGCTGATTATTTTGCCGCCGGCATTGCAGTTGCGCCGGTAACAAATTGGCGATATTACGACAATATCTACACCGAACGTTTTATGCGTACACCGCAGGAAAATGCAGCCGGATATGACGACAATTCGCCTATTAACCATGTAGAAAAACTCAAGGGAAAATACATGTTGATACACGGAGCGGCAGACGACAACGTGCATTGGCAAAATTCTGCCGAACTCGCCGAAGCCCTTGTGCAAGCCGACAAACAATTTGATTATTTCGTTTACACAAATCGGAACCACAGCATTTACGACCGAGGCGGTAACACGCGCTACCATTTATACTCCAAGATGCTGAACTTTTGGAAAGATAATTTATTGAACTGATTGCTTCTTAGTGCTTAGTAGTAAGTAGTTGGTATTCAGAATTTCCCGTAGGTTATTGATATTTATTACACTACGATATATTTATTATAATTTCGGGGATTCTTGCAATACTTCGTCAGACTTAAGAATTTAGGCTCAAAATTATTAATTCCAATTAGTTACAATCA
>DYOJ01000384.1 GCA_020720705.1 Acetofilamentum sp. | reverse complement strand
TATCCCGAAAATATCTATTTTAGTCGAGTTCAGTTTTTCAGCAGACCCTATTTATACCATACTTTTTTGAGCGGATACGAAATATCGCTATATCGTATAGGTTTTCAACAAGTTATGAATTTTCTTATAGCAACTAAGTACTTTAAAATCACAGCATATTCCCTGTGAAGTATCTCCTGACAAATTTCGAAGAATCAACTTGCAGTTATTTTTTAGTAACCATATTTTTCCGGAATTTATAGGTAATCGCTTGAAAAACAATAGAGACTGCCAAAAGCAGTCTCTAAATTGTTGACCCACCAGGATTCGAACCTAGAACGACTGGACCAAAACCAGTTGTGTTACCATTACACCATGGGTCAATCTTATTATTCATTCACAATTCAAAATTGCGGATGCAAAGATAAATACAATCCTAACAGTTTTCCAAATTTATTTTCAAAAAAATCATTTTTTTTTCTGTAAATGATATTTGCTTGCTTTGCAAAGTTTTTCCTACATGTTTTCTATACAAGTTTTATACAAAAATGAGCAGTCGTAATCTTGAAATATTTTTTTCATTGGCAATCTTTGCGTTCAGTTTGTCAATCTACACGTCCACACTCGACTCTACGTTCAGTTTGTGGGATTGCGGCGAGTTTATCGCTTCTGCATACAAATTACAAATAACACACCCGCCCGGTTCGCCCTTATACATGTTACTCGGACGCCTATTTTCGCTTTTCGCGCCCTCACCGCAATATGTTGCATATACCGTAAATATGCTTTCGGCAGTTTCGAGTGCACTTACGGTTATGTTTCTATACAAAATACTCCGGCTTTTATTCAAAAAACAGCAGTATTCCGAACGCTCGGCGCGTATCGCAAGCCTTGCGGGTGCAATACTGTTTGCGACAACGGACAGTTTTTGGTTTTCGGCGGTTGAAGCTGAAGTTTACGCACTTTCACTCTTTTTCTCGACCTTAATATTTTGGCTGATGCTCCGTTGGGAAGCCGCCTCAGATACTGAAACATCGCCTGACCGATATTTGTATCTCATAGCACTTTTAACAGGCTTATCCGTAGGAGTTCATCTGCTCAATTTGTTGGTATTGCCGGCACTTGTCTATATTTGGTTTCAAAAGAAAAACCAAAATCTCAGACGATATTATAGAGTTAAAATATTTATTTACAGTATTTTAGTTTTATTTTACGCACAATTTATTTTGTTGAAGGGCAGCGTTTGGTTTGTCGGGCGAATTGAACTGCTATTTGTAAACAAGCTAAATCTCCCTTACCATTCAGGTTTACTGTTTTCAATTGTGTTTACTCTGATAACTATCACCTTAGGGTTATATCTATCCTACAAAAAAAAGAAACAAACACTGCATAATCTGATACTTTGCACAGCGTTATTCCTGCTCGGTTTTTCGATGTATTTTACAATACTGATACGGTCGGATGCAAATCCGCCTATGAATGAAAACAATCCGAATACAATATTTGCGCTCGAAACCTATTTAAACAGAGACCAATACGGGAGTTCACCTCTGTTTTACGGTACGTATTTCGATGCCGAATTTGCAACAAATTTGCACGGAGAGCGCAAACAAACCTGGAACTATAAATATATCAAAACAGATTCGAAATATCTCAAAATAAAGAAGAAAATACCGAAATACGAATATGAAAACGGGATGACAATTTTTCCGCGCATGCAAAGCCAATCCGAATCACACATAGAAGCTTACAAGCTGTGGGGCGGAATTAAGGACACGATATCGCCGAATTTCGGAAACAATTTGCAATATTTTGCAAGCTATCAGTTGGGACAAATGTATTTTAGATATTTACTTTGGAATTTCGCCGGTAGGCAAAACGACATACACGGGCAAGGGCATTTTGAGCGCGGAAATTTTATAACAGGCTTTGATTTCGCAGACCAAATTCTGATTGGACATCCGCACGAAACACAAAAAAACACCACTTCCCGTAATGTCTATTATCTGATTCCGTTTGTGTTAGGCATTATCGGATTGGTGATTCAACATAAAAAGGCGCGCAATGATTTTTGGGTTGTTTTTATGTTTTTTATATTCAACGGAGTTGCAATTGTTGTTTACCTTAATCAAGAGCCGTATCAGGCACGTGAGCGCGACTATGCCTACGTAGGTTCGTTTATGGCTTTTGCAATTTGGATAGCCTACGCAATATTGCATTTTACAGAATATCTTTTCAAAAAAACATCTAAAATAATCGGTATCTATCTCGTTCATTTTATAGCCTTTAGCTTACCCGTATATATGTTGGTTGAAAATTATGCCGACCACGACCGCTCGAACAGACACATCGTTCGGGATATTGCCCGTAATTTTCTTGCTCCGCTCCCACCCGATGCTATTTTATTTGTAAATGCGGATAATGACACATTTCCGTTGTGGTATTTGCAGGATGTTGAAGGTTTCAGAACAGATGTTCGCATAATAAATTTGAGTTTGCTTAACGCAGATTGGTATATCAACGCATTGAGGTTCAAGGCATACCGGTCGTTACCGGTAAAATTTCAACTTCCGCCCGAAGCCTATACGGAAAGTAGAAACGAACTGACAGAAATTATTGAAAATCCGACAATTACAAAACAATTTGCTTATCAAATTTCGGCAACCGGACATTTGACGGCAAAAGACGCACTCGGCTTTTTACACTCAAAAGCGGACAGCTCCAAAATAATTACCGTAAACGACACGATTTCATATCTCCCTTCAAAAAAAATGCAAATTGATTTTTATGACACAACACTTGCATGGGATATTCCGGACAATTATCTCATTAAAAGCGAATTAGCACTTTTAGACATTTTAGCTTCAAATGCTGCCGAGCGTCCGATTTATTTTTCGGATGTCATTGAATCAAATGAAATGATTGGGTTAAAACGATATACACAAAGGGAGGGTTTGAATTTTCGTCTTGTCGGGTTAATACAGGACAGCACAGAACTTTTGACAACGCAGTATGACATTTTATCTTCAAAATTCACACTTAAACAGACTGATTTACAACAAAATATAAATTATGATATTAAGCGTTACATTAAGATGATTCAGCTTTTTGATATATACTCTGAAACCTTAAACGGATTAATTTTATGCAAAGAAGCAGAAAAAGCGAAAACCATTGCCAATCTTACGGTTGCCGTTTTTCCGCACCAAACATTTACTTACGACGAACGATTTATAGTTCTTGTGAGCGCATATACACTTGCGAATGAGCATGATAAAGCTTATACCATAGCCAAACGTATCGCAGAAAACTTGCACAAAGAATTGGCATACATTGAGGCACAGGAACCTCCGTTTTCGTATTATCTCGCAGCCAGAAAAATCCAAATAACCGATTTTCTGAAACTGAAAAA
>DYOJ01000383.1 GCA_020720705.1 Acetofilamentum sp. | reverse complement strand
TCAAAAATTATTAAATATCCTAAAAATAATGTAATTTTGCAGATAATTATCTTTATATTTGTATCATAATCACAAAGAAATTAAAAAATGTTGTCTAATACATGTAAATACGGAATTAGGGGTGTAATGTATCTTGCATTACACCATGATAGTGAAAAAAAAATCGGGATAAAAAAAATATCTGAAGAATTGAATTTACCCTCTCCTTTTTTAGGTAAAATTTTACAACAACTTGCAAAACAGAAGGTTTTGATTTCCACAAAAGGACCTAACGGAGGTTTTGCATTAGCGCGCCCTGCAAATGAAATATCTCTGTATGAAATTGTAGCTATAATTGACGGCACTGATATTTTTGAGGAATGTGTGATAGGTATGCTGGTTTGTAAAAAAAATCCGGAAATGAAAGACTCGGACTGTCCATTTTACAAGGAATCTCACAAAGTAAGAGGCGAGCTGAAAATGCTGTTCCAAAATCAAACTGTTGGTGCTTATGCACAAGGGATTAAAGAACTCGGCGTAGAAATTTTACTCTAACCGCAACTATTACAAATAACAAAGCGGCAAGAATTCCTAAGGTATCTGCAAGTAAATCAAGTATATTTCCGGAGCGGTCAGCGGTCAGGCAGCTTTGCCCAAGCTCTATCAGCCCTCCGATAGTGAATGAGATAACGCTCGAATACAAAAACACTTTTTTTCGGCTAAAGTTTTGATATTTAGAAATATCTAATACCATAACAAGCGTAAAAATAAAATACATGCCGAAATGTGCAATTTTATCAAAATGCGGAATAATAAAAGACGGTTTCTCATCCAATTCGGGTTGTGGCATAAAGCTGAGTCCAAAAACAATTATCAGTGCGACTATTGTCTTTAGATATCTTTTGAAAAAACGCAAAATATGTCGGGAATTTATATTCATGTTCCGTTTTGTAAAAAGAAATGTGCGTATTGCGATTTTTATAAAGTTGTATCAACCAAAAATTTACCTGAATTTATTGAGGCATTGTTACACGAAATCAAGTTAAGAGTAAATTACTTGCCACAAAAAAAAATCTCGACTGTTTACTTCGGAGGCGGAACCCCCTCTATCCTATCCGCAGCACAAATTAACAGGATTTTTTTTGAACTTCAAAACTTTTTTGAAATTCAGCAGGATGCCGAAATTACATTTGAGGCGAACCCGGACGATTTAACTCAAAATTACATAGAGCAACTCCGGCAAACACCTATAAACAGAATTAGTCTGGGCATACAATCGTTCCGCGATGATGACCTTAAATTAATGAATCGCAGGCATACAGCACAAGAAGCTCGGCAAGCTGTCCGGCTATTGCAAAGTGCCGGATATGAAAATATTAGCGGAGATTTAATTTACGGTTTGCCACACCAAACAGGTGAAAAATGGTTGTTAAATCTCGAAGAGTTTTTTCGTTTAAATATTCAACATTTATCTGCTTATCATCTTACTTATGAGCAAGATACAAAATTCCATAAATTACTTAAATCCGGTAAAATCGAAGATAAATCAGACATTGAAAGTGAAGAGTTTTACACTACCCTACTCGACTTAGCTCACACCAACGGTTTTGAACAATATGAAATTTCTAATTTTGCAAAACCCGGTTTACATTCACGGCATAATTCGTCATATTGGGCAAACACGCCGTATCTCGGACTTGGACCTTCGGCACATTCTTTTAACGGGAACTCACGACAATGGACTTCGCCCGATCTTGAATCCTATATTAGCTGTTCTAATTCGGAAACTATAATCCCCGAAATTGAATTTTTGACCGAACCTGACTTCTATAATGAATTTATAATGAAGAACTTACGAACAGTATTAGGTGTTAATAAGCACTTACTCGAACAAACATTTGACAAAAAATATACTTCGCTTTTCTACAAAATTGTTTCTCGATACGAACAATCCGAACATTTGGTAAATTCTGAAAAATCAGTATCTTTGACACGAAAAGGTATGTTTATTTCTGACCGCATAATTTCCGATTTATTTTATGTTTGAAGCTGATATACTTGATAATTTGACAATTAGCACAGAAAATTCGTGGATTTTAACAGCTACATATTTTATGTTGTCGTTTGGAGCCGTCAGACTTATTCCCAAACATAATATAAATAAGTTTTTAGAAACACCGATTGTAAAATATCACACTAAGTTAGGTAAAATTCTGTATATCATATTATTAGTAATCCCGATATGCTTACCGTTTTCAAAAATTTCTACATTTATGATAGTCGGGCTTGTATTTTTTTTCTTGGGTTTGCTTCTTTATGTAAGCGGTCTATTTTATTTTGCTATAAGCGAATATGATAAGCCGGCAACAGAAGGAGTTTATAAATATCTTAAACATCCGATTTATACAGGTTTTTTTTTAATTTTGCTCGGAATTTCAGTTTCTACGGGAAGTGTAACATATCTAATTTTGAGTATTTTATATCAAATCAACAACCTCAAACTTCAGAAAGCTGAAGAAAAACAATGTAGTCTAATCTACAAGGATGATTATAGAAATTTTTTGAATAAAAATAAATTATGAACAAAATTATTTTAATTACAGGTTCTACGGACGGCATCGGAAAACAAACTGCTCTGGATTTGGCAGAACAAGGATTTGAGATTATTATTCACGGACGAAATGCAAACAAGGTAGAAATGACTTTGAACGAAATCGGAGGTGCTTTTCCGGATTCTAAATTGCATGGTTACACGGCTGATTTTCAATCGTTAAAATCTGTCTCAGAATTTGCTGATACTCTGGTTAGAGATTTTACGACCATAGACATTTTGTTTAATAATGCGGCGGTGTTTGCGCATAAACGCACACTTACCGATGATGGTTATGAGCTTAATTTTCAAGTAAATCACCTTGCACATCAGTTACTTACTCTCAAAATACATAAACTTATTCAATCTTCAAAATCGGGTAGGATAGTCAATGTCAGTTCAATGATACACGCCGCAAACATTGATTTTGATAATTTGCAATTTGAAAATAATTATTCCGGAAGTTCGGCTTATGCGTTGTCTAAGCTGTGTAATGTATTGTTTAGTAATAAATTAGCTCGTGAATACAATAATCAATCAATCTCATATCTATCCTTGCATCCGGGCGTGATTGAGACAAAATTACTGAACGCTGCCTTTAGCGGCGGAATGCCCCTGAGCGAAGGTTCACGTGTCATGCAATATGCTGCTCTTGCCCCTGAATTACAGCAAATTAGCGGCTCATACATTGAGAATTGTCGTCCAATGCGCAGCAATCCGATAACTTATGACATCAATGTTCAAGACAAACTTTGGGATATAAGTATGGATATTATTGGGGCATATTTATAATACAAACTTCGATTTGTTTCTGTTTTAACTTTTTGA
>DYOJ01000382.1 GCA_020720705.1 Acetofilamentum sp. | reverse complement strand
ACGTTTCACTGAACTCACAAACCTGATTGACGACTTTGAATTGCGTTGGTTGGAATTAAGCGAACGTGAGGCGTAATTTAGGATTTTTTTCTATACTTTTGTTTTAAAATAAATATTTCTCGAAGTAT
Organism: Acetofilamentum sp.; assembly: GCA_020720705.1. Lineage (GTDB taxonomy): Bacteria > Bacteroidota > Bacteroidia > Bacteroidales > JAADGE01 > DYOJ01. Next base: position 3,279 of record DYOJ01000382.1, on the reverse strand, counting down.
ATTTGTAAGCCAAAATTGTCGTTTATCTACTAAGAAAAGCATCAGTCGCTCCCCTTTTTTGAGATGTCGCACTTGATATTTTGGAATTTCCGAAAACATATCCGCATATTTTTTTCTAATAACTGACGATTTTACATCAATCATAAGTCGAGCTTTATCTTTTATTTTTCTTTGAGAGAGAATGTTGCTGTATAAATCATAAACATTCTGATTTTTAAGAAATTGTATTGTTTCTGACCAAAATTGAATTGTATTTTTAAAATGTTGCTCTGTTTTACTTTTTGTAATCGCGGACAAATTATATTGCACGTAGTGGTAGAAAACTCCTTCAACCTTTATGATTTTTTTCGCAAAGTGAAACAATCGAATCATAACGTATCTGTCTTCCAAATAATTAAGCCCATCGGGAACTTTGCAATTCTCACATTTGTATAGTTCTGATTTTATAAGTTTTGCCCACAATCCAATTCTGATTTTGTCAAGGAATAAATACATTAAAGCATCCCTGTCGTTTTCAGGCAAGCAGTTTATTTCAATTTGATTATCTGATGGATATTCCAAGTAAAAATCGGAAACAACAATATCTGCATTTTCCTGAATAGCAGCATTATACATAACTTCAACTGCGTTAATTTCTAAAAAATCGTCGCTGTCCGCCACCATAATATATTCACCGTCAGCTTCATCTAAAGCTGTATTTCTGGCGCATGCAAGTCCTTTATTTTCAGTGTGATGTATAATTTTAACCTGTGATTTTCTGTTTGGATATTTTTCCAATACCGATTGAAGTTTCTCAATACTGTCATCCGGAGTTGAGTCGTTTACAAATATGTATTCAATATCTGTAAATGTCTGATTAAAAAGACTTTCTGCACATCGAACAATGTATTTCGACACATTGTATATAGGCACAAGAATGCTAACTTTTGGTTTCATAATAATTTGTATCTGCGAATCAGATAGTTACAATAAACAATTTCGGCAAATCCGGACAAAGTCATTGCAAGGACTGTAATGTGAATATTTTGAAAAAATATCAAAGGAATATTAAAAACAATAAATGAGATTAATGCAATCGTTTGGTTACGAATGACATACGTTCCTAAATTTCGTGGAACAAAAATGAAATTAACGTAACTGCCGACCAACAACCATACTAAAACCGTGAAACTCAGAATAATAGCAAGCGTATATGCACCAATCATTTCAATACCGCCGAGCAATAAAATTGCCGGATATCCGAGAATGATGATACCGCCGGAAACTGCTAATCCAATTATTTTTTCATATCGAATTATTTTTTTTAGAGTCTCAATATTCTGATTTTCAATGATTTTTGGAAATAGTGCGTTGTTGATGCTATTGGTTAGCAAACGCGGAATGGTAACTATTTTTTTTGCTAAATCGAAGAGTGCAACATCTCGCATCCCAAATACCGTTGCGATTATCAGAGTGAGCAATTCGTCTTTAACAGTCGCAACAGCAAGTGTTCCGAAATATGGCAGAGCTTCTGTGTAACTATTTTTTAGACTTTTAAACTGAACAATTTTCAGTCGAATGCCATCGTGCTTTCTAAGCCAAAGTTGAGCATAGATTGCCGGCAAAATTAGCGACAGGCTCGAAATTACAGCATAGGTTGTTACATCTTCGGGAGATTTTACTAAAATAAAAATAAATGGAAGAGATAATAACCTGAAAGTCAATTGAATATAAGTTACAACTCGCATTTTTTGCATTCCTTGAAAATACCAAAGCGGAAAAATAACCGAGGCAAAAATTTGTAAATACGTTGCTAAAAATAAATTGACGTTTGAACGAAAAAATGGAACAAACATTAACAAAACAGCAAAAATAAAGGTTGCAGGAATAAGGAGCACTAATTTTGCTGTAAAAATTTCGGAAATTGTTTGGTTTTTAAGTTCTTGATTTTCTTTGTGTTCCGAAATACGCTTCAATGCAGTGAAATTAAATCCATACATTACGAATGTTATAAAATAACTTGTAATCGAAACGGTAAACACGTAATAACCATAACTTTCCGCCCCGAGGGTCCGAATCAGATACGGGTAAATAAGGATTCCGAATGCCGAACCAATAATTTGCAATGCTGTCATAAACATGTAATTTTCAAGCACTTTTGAGTATGCCGAAAGTCTGGTTTTTACATTTTTTGCAAAATTAAGCATTATCCAATACCATTTTATAGATTTGGTAAATTTGTGCGCCCACAGCTTGATAACTGTATTTTGAAACAGAATCATCGGAAATTGTAGATTTCTCAAAACGTAATGACTTGATAAGCAAGTACATCTGTTTTGCTAACTCTTCTACATTTCCTTTTTCAACTGTAACTCCATTGGCTGCATTGATTTTTTCGGTTACACCTCCGACAGCCGAACTAATAACCGGAAGTCCGCAAACATGCGCCTCCGAAACCACACACGATGAGGTTTCGTAGTTGCTAAACAGCAAAAAACAATCGGCAGAACGCATTAAATCAGCGATTTGACTCTGAGGCATGTTTCCGTAAAATCTAATGCAATTTTCGTTCAATCCTAATTTCGCCGCAAATCTTTTGTGTTCGGAATAGTTATCATTACCTGCTATAATAACCTGAAAATCTTTGAGTTGTGTCGAAACGATACTTGCAGCACGCAATATTCCGCTTATATTTTTTATGGAATCATTCAAAGAAGAAACATGTAAAAATCTAAATGTATGTAAATCACTCTTTTTGTTTGCAGGATAAAAAATGGTGTTATCAACAACATTTTGAATGATTTGATATTTATTTGTTATTCCATTGGATTTCATAGCGTTAGCAAGATATTCAGAAACCGGAAGGATTAGTTGCGATTGTTTACATATATTTTTAATTATCAATTTCTTTATAAAAAAAAACTTGTTAAAATTTCCGTTAATGAAAGCAGACCAATGTTCTGTGTAAATGTATTTTAAATTGTATTTTTTTTTGAGATAAAGTGCCAAAATTCCGGCAGGATACGCCACATTCAGATGCACTAAATCAAATTTATTATTGCCCGAATTTAAGGTTTTAAAATAGTTTCTAAAAATTTTTAAATATGATAGTCTGTTATTAAAATACACAATAACTTCGCGCAAATTGCCTTGTTTTGTGTCAGAAATTTTAATTTTCGTATTTTGCTTTCTTCGTTTTAGGAACAACACAGTTACATCACACAACTCGCTGACAGCTTGCGCATGACGTTGTATGAAATCGCCGTTTTGAGGTGAAGTTTCGTTCGGATACCACGAGGG
>DYOJ01000381.1 GCA_020720705.1 Acetofilamentum sp. | reverse complement strand
CAATTCATTGTTTATCAGATAGTTGTATTTTTAAATTGTATTTCATAAAACATTAGGAATCAAGTAGTTGTATTTTATCTCTTCGTTTTTGATGGCTTTTTAGACCGGACTCAATAAACATTTCAATGTGTTATGAGTTTTCTTACAAAGTTACAGATTAATTCTACTTTACGAAGTTATGCCGGCAAAAGAAAAGCGTGGACGCTTATTGCATTTTCTATTTGCGTTTAGCGTCCACGCTAAACTATTCTAAGCACAAACTTTGCCGAAATCTTTAACTTCGTAAAGTCGAATTAAAATTAGTTTATATAATAAAATTCTCGTATTTTGCTGAATATCTATATTTTAACAAAATCTAAATACGAACTACTCAATACTCGATACTAAAGACTAAATAACTTTCATTATTTTTGGCAAAAAAAATAGAACGAAATGACAGTTAAAATTATCAATCTATCTTCAAATCCGCTTCCGGAATATGCAACGGAAGCGTCCGCAGGCATGGATTTACGTGCAAATTTGGATTTTCCCGTAGAGTTGAAACCTTTGCAACGCGCACTCATAAAAACCGGACTTTATATCGAACTGCCTGTAGGTATTGAGGCACAAATACGCCCCCGAAGCGGGTTAGCGCTAAAACACGGCATAACGGTACTAAACTCGCCCGGAACGATAGATTCCGATTATCGCGGCGAAATTGGTGTGATTTTGGTAAATCTTTCAGATACTAATTTTGTAGTAAACCACGGCGAACGCATTTGCCAAATGGTAATCGCAAAGCACGAAAAAGCAGAATTTCAAATTGTGGATTTATTGGAAAATACGGAACGAGGTGCAGGCGGTTTTGGGCATACAGGCGTTTAGCCGGTAAAATCTTCCAAATCGCGCCGTTCTTTTTTAGTCGGACGACCGGAACCTCGCTCCCGCTGAAGTTTTAAGTGAGTTTGCAAAATTTCGTATTCTGCCAAAATTTCCGGTGGCGTAATTTCTACAATATAACTTGAAACCAATTTTGCCCCTACCCTATTTGTAAGTACTTGTATTACTTTGTATTCACGATACAAAGCACCTTCTTTTATTCTGAAGATATCGCTTTCCACAACATTGCGCGAAGGCTTGAGCGGAGCACCTTCAATCAATAGTTTTCCGGCTTTGCAGGCTTCGGCGGCAATGTTACGAGTTTTATACAAGCGTACTGCCCACAAAAATTTATCATAACGTTCGGTTGCTGTCATTTGGATTGATTTTTTCTGTTTGCGAATTGATTTTTTGTAATTCCGCTTCGGCAGAATATTTTTTATTAAAAAAACTCATTGTGCGTTCTATGCCTATTGTGCCGAAACTTTTTACTGCGTTTAGAATATAGGTTAAACGTTCGGGCAATAATTTTTGTTCATCCGGCGTCCACTCTCCGAGTACGTAATCAACCTGCCGTCCTTTGTTAAACGCATCTCCGATTCCGAAACGCAATCGGATAAACTTATCGGTATTGAGCGTTTCCGTAATGTTTATCAGACCGTTATGTCCGCCGGCGCCGCCGTCTTTTTTGATTCGAACACTTCCGAAGGGTAAAGCTAAATCATCCACAACAATGAGTAGATTTTCGAGTTCAATAGTTTCTTTTTCGAGCCAATATCGGATTGCCTTACCGCTCAGATTCATGTATGTCATGGGTTTTATAAGCACAAAAGTTCTGCCCTTGTATTTTATGGTTGCATGGTCGGCGTAGCGGGAATGTGCAAAAACAACATCGGACGCTTGTGACCAAGCGTCCAATGCTTTAAACCCGATATTGTGCCTTGTATGTTCGTATTCGGCACCCGGATTTCCTAATCCTGCGATTAAGTATTTCAATTCTATTAAAAATTTAACTATTTTTTAACCGGTTCTTTTGTATCAGCGATAGCTGCCGATTTTGCGGCGCGTGTTGTGGCAACATTGCAAATAATCGCATCTTTCGGATTTAGCACTTGCAAATTTGGGAAATTGAGTTCGCTGCATTTGATTACTTTTCCGATTTTCAGGTTCGTAACATCTACTTCCAACAAATCGGGCATGTCAGCAATTAAGCCTTTTACTTTTAAACGACGCATGAGCACATTCAAAACACCGCCGTCTTTTACACCTTCGGATAAACCTACTGTACGAACAGGCAATTCGATTCTTACCGGTTCATCAGCCGTAACTTTCATAAAATCAATATGAATCGGCTTGTCAGTTACCGGATGAAATTGGAGTTCCTTGATGACGACATCATATTTATCGCCTTCAACATCTAATTTTACCAGATTAGTGTCAGAGGTGTAAATAAGTTTACGTAAATCTGAGGCTGTTGATGAAAAATGTACGGTTTCTGCGCCTTTACCGTAAATAACGCAAGGAACAACTTCTTGTTTTCGGAATGATTTGGTTGCTTTTTTACCAAATTCGGTTCTTTTAATTCCGCTTAATTCAAAAATTTTCATATCAAAAAAGATTTGTGCTACTCAGTGTATTGCAAAAAAATGCCTTTGCCGAAAAATACAAACACCCCATTGCACGATTATTATTTTTTCGGACTGCAAAGATAATTATTTTTTGTTTTCAAAATTTCAAACACGAAATTTTTTCGATAAAAAATCGAAACGTATCAAATTTTGACCTCCGAAAAATATTTTATCAGATTTTTCATTACATTTGTGCCATATTTATTTATTGTCAATCTGAGAAAAAAATGAGAAAATTATTTGTATTCGCTATTCTGCTTTTGTCCGCAACATTTGTGATGAACGCTCAAAAATCAAAAATCGGTTATGTGAACGGTTCCGAAATTTTCAATCTGATACCTGCAAAACAAAAAGCAGATACTGTTTTGATGTCTTACGTTTCAGAACTTGAAACACAAATAAAAGGAATGCAGGACGAATATGTTGCTAAGGCAAACGACTTCAAAGCTAAAGAAGCCGAGATGTCCGAGATTATTAAACAAACAAAAACGGATGAACTAAATTCGCTCAATAAACGTATTCAGGATTTTCAAGTATCGGCACAAAAAGAAGTTCAAAAAAAACAGGTAGAACTATACACTCCCGTAAGAGAAAAGTTTGATTCGGCATTAAAAAAAGTTGCAGCCGAGCAAGGATACAGCTATATCATTGATAACAGTCAAGGTATTCTGCTGTATTATAACGAATCGGACGATGCCTCCAAATTCCTAAAAAAAGAGCTTGGGATAAAATAACCAATGTAAATCAGAAAACTGATAAATCATTGATTTATTTTATGATACAGCGATATTCCGCAGTGTATGTTCTTGTAAATTTTGTTGAAACTTGTAAGAAATTCAAAGGAAAAACTATCGAAAAATTATTTTCGTTTTGAAAATAATTTTTCGCCCTCACGCCAAAGCATCTCAACTATCAGTCCCA
>DYOJ01000380.1 GCA_020720705.1 Acetofilamentum sp. | reverse complement strand
TTTTATTAATTACAAAACTTTTTTTGAAATTTCTTGACAAAAAAATAGCCGAAATATTTTCTAATATTACAAACTCATTATATTTCAATAGTTTAGTCCGAAAAAAATAACTTATCTTTATGCAGATTCAAAATATAGCAAAAAAAAAGTGCAAACGATTGCGCAATTCAAAATTTATCACGACATTGCGCATTGTTTCAATTTAATTCAGAAAAGACCTGAATTCATTTTTACAGTATAATAATCTGTTATTGTCATGTTTGTAAGCAAACTAATGATTGATATCAAAGAAAAAGAATGGAAGGATATAAGGTATCCTTGATTATCAATATATTATATTCATTAATATACTTCCTCAATATTTAGAATCAATACGTTCGTATTAGATTTATTTTTTCAAAAATCAAATGTAAGCTACGACACGGTGTGCATTATTTTACACGATGTAAAGTTTTGTAGCTTTTCAAGATTTTGTATTATATTGTTAATCCAAATTAATTTAAAAATTTTTATTTAATTTTGAAATTTATGACACCTTATATAGTAACAGGCTATGGTCTGACGGTTGAAATACTGAATGACGTAGCAAGACATAATAGAAAGATTGAACTTTCCGCAGAAGCTTTGGATCGTATAAGTATTTGTCGTTCAATGGTTGAACGTAAAATTGAAGCCCGTGAAATAATGTATGGTATCAATACCGGTATCGGCGAGTTTTCTGAAACCATCTTAAATGATGACCAAGTTAAGGACTTTCAGAAGTATTTAATTTACAATCATGCAGCCGGAATCGGAGACCCTGCACCTTTAGAATATGTCAGGGGAGCGATGCTTGGGCGAATAAATGTGCATGCCAAAGGTCATTCGGGGATACGTCCGGTGATAACACAAACACTTGTAGAGATGTTAAACAAAGGAGTAACACCCTTTGTTTGTCAAAAAGGGTCTGTCGGTGCTTCGGGAGATTTAGCTCCGATGGCACAAATTGCGCTTTTGCTTTTGGGCGAAGGGCAAGCGTATTACAAAGGAGACCTGCTGGAGGGTAATGAGGCAATGGCACTTGCAGGTATCCCGATTCCGGGTTTGGAAGCCAGAGACGGTTTGGGAACGATAAACGGTTCAAATGTATTAACGGCGATGAGCGGATTGTTTATTTTTGATGCAGAACGTTTTTTGAAACAAGCAGAAATAGCCGCAGCGATGTCATTAGAAGCGTTGAAAGCAAATATGGGACCATATAATGAGAAAATCCATGAAATCAGAGGGTTTGTCGGCGCGGTGCGGAGTGCAAAAAGAATAATACAACTGATTTCCGGCGGTGATTTGTATGAAAAACGAGTTAAATCAAAAGTACAAGATGCGTATTCGATGCGTTCTACCCCGCAAGTTATAGGTGCGGCACACGATGCGATTGCTTATGCAAGGTCTCAAGTAGAAATTGAATTGAACGGTGTTGGCGACAATCCGATATTTTTTCCGGAAGAAAATCTACAACTTTCCGGAGCAAATTTCCAAGGAACTCCTGTTTCCTTGCCTATGGACATGGCGGGCGCAGCAATAACTATGGTCTGTGTATTATCGGAAAGACGAATGAACCGTTTGAACAATCCGGCTTTGAGTGCAGGCTTACCGGCATTTTTGACAAAAGGTGCCGGAATGTTTTCCGGCTTAATGCTTAGTCAATACACCGCCGACATGCAAATTACCGAACAACGTATCCTATCTGCTCCGGCAAGTATTATGTCCATACCGGCTGCGGCAGACCAAGAGGATTTTGTCTCAATGGGTATGAATACTGCCATCAAGAATTTCCAAATCATGGATAATGCCTACGGTATTTTAGGAATTGAATTCATGGCGGCTGCTCAAGCCTTAGATTTCAGAGAGTATGAATTTGGCACCGGCGTAAAAAAAGCAAAAGAAGTTATCCGCAAATACGTAGATTTCTTGGAGATTGACCGTCCGTTGTATAAAGACCACACTGTTATGAAGGAATTGGTAAAATCGTGTGAAATTCTTAACGAAGTTGAGAAAACGATTGGAAATTTATATTGATGAGTCTGTTCCGAAAAGTCGTAATAACCACAAATACACGAATTACGTTAAGTATCTTACAATCTGATATTTGACTAACATAAATCCCTTTACAGTAAACAGTATGCAGCATAGAACTTACTATGATTAAATGCGAAAAGAACATCGTTAAAAAGAAAAAATATGTCATCAAAAGAAAAAAAAGAGATTCTGAATGAAGAATCAAAAAACGTAAACAAGATAAAATTAACTCGAGAATTTATACACAGCTTACCTAAAGCTGAGTTACACTGCCACTTAGACGGTTCGATGCGTATTGAAACCATTTTAGATATCGCCAAACGAGAAGGCACAAAACTCCCGGCGGATACAGTGGACGAGTTACGCAAAATACTGGAAGTCGGTATTGAATGTAAGAGTTTGGTTGATTATTTACGACCGTTTGATATTACCGCAGAAGTATTGCAAACTGCTTATGCGTTGGAGCGTGCAACTTACGAATTAGCCGAAGATGTAGCCTCTGAAAATGTCAGATATCTCGAAATCCGATTTGCACCGTTGTGGCACGTCCGAAACGGCTTAACTATGACACGAGTTGTGGATGCTGTTTTGGAAGGAAAAAAACGTGCCGAAAAAGATTTTAACATCCTAATCGGTATCATTTTGTGCGGCATACGCCATACCACACCGGAAGATACACTAAAAGTAGCCGAACTTGCCGTGGCATATAAAAATCGCGGAGTAGTCGGTTTTGACCTTGCCGGTGCCGAAAAAGATTTCCCGGCAAAAGACCATAAAGAAGCCTTCTATCTGATAGCCAATAACAATATCAACACAACCGCCCACGCCGGCGAAGCTTACGGACCGGAATCTGTGCATCAAGCTATACATTATATCAGCGCAAACAGAATCGGGCACGGTACGCGCTTGCGCGAAGACGGTGATTTATTGAATTATGTAAACGACCACCGTATTCCGTTGGAAATGTGTATCATATCGAATGTCCAAACCAAAGCGGTAGCAAAAATCGAAGACCATCCGATAAAATTCTATTTTGATTTAGGCATACGAGTTACCTTGAACACCGATAATCGCCTTATTTCTGGAACGAATTTAACAGACGAATACATGTTAGCCATCGAAAAACTCGGATTCACCGAACATGAATTGAAATATCTGATTATCAACGGTTTTAAATCAGCGTTCTTGCCTTTACACAAAAAAATTAAACTTTTAAAAACTGTAACTGAAGAGCTTGAAGATTACGGTTTTGACTTTAAGAAAAATTACATATAAGCCTCTTTCTGAAATAAATATTTTCTACTTTTGTAAAAAAAATCACATGGAACTTCCATTCGCCGAACCCTACAAAATTAAAATGGTAG
>DYOJ01000379.1 GCA_020720705.1 Acetofilamentum sp. | reverse complement strand
ATTGACAAATGACTATTGACAAATGACTATTGACAAATGACTATTGACAAATGACTATTGACAAATGACTATTGACAAATGACTATTGACAAATGACTATTGACAAATGACTATTGACAAATGACTATTGACAAATGACTATTGACAAATGACTATTGACAAATGACCAATCTCAATCTGTTACCGATTATTGCATAATATCTAACGTCTAAATTCTAATATCTGACGGCTTAACAAGAATAAAACGGATATTTTGTGAACCAAATTTTTCAACAAATATAATGCAATATCTTTCGTAAGCAACGTTTTTGCCCAAAAAAGATACTCAAATTGTCTTTTCATAAATATTAACTTTGTTTTTACAATTTATTAACTATCTTTGTAGTCCTAAAAAAACAGAAGCATTACTTTTATCTTATATCACAGACTTATGTCGGACAAAGACAAATTTGAAATACATCAATTTATTGCAGATAACGGGCAAACCCCACTTCGAATAGATAAATTTCTGTTAGACAGAATTGAAAATATTTCGCGAAATAAAATTCAGCAAGCCGCCAAGGAAGATTGTGTGGTTGTGAACGGATTACCCGTAAAATCAAATTACAGAGTAAAACCCGGCGATGCCATTACGATATTTTCGGAACAAGAACCGCTTGATATTGAGCTTATACCGGAAGATATTCCGCTGAAAGTCGTTTTTGAAGATTCCGATGTTTTGGTAATTGATAAACAACCCGGTTTGGTGATGCACCCCGGCTACGGCAATTATACCGGGACGTTGGTAAATGCTTTGATGTTCCATTTTCGAGATGTTGAGATGTTTCATTCCGGAGAAGCACGCCCCGGCATTGTGCATCGTATTGACAAAAACACTTCCGGTTTGGTCGTAATTGCAAAAAATCCGACTGCGCTTGCAAATTTATCGAAGCAATTTTTTTTCAGAACAACGGACCGTCTTTATATTGCCATTGTTTGGGGGAAACCAAAAGAGGAAGCAGGCACAGTCGTCGGTAATGTCGGGCGGAATCCGAAGGACCGTAAAAAAATGTATGTTTTTGCGGACGGTTCAGACGGTAAACATGCTGTTACGCATTACCGCGTTTTGGAGGATTTGGGCTATGTGAGTGTATTAGAGTGCAAACTCGAAACAGGTCGCACGCATCAAATTCGAGTGCACATGCAGTATCTCGGACACCCCTTATTCAACGATGACGAATATGGCGGCGACCAGATTTTGCGAGGCACACGTTTTACAAAATACAAGCAATTTATCGAAAATTGCTTTGACATGATGCCCAGACACGGGCTACATGCCAAAACGCTTGCTTTCGACCATCCGGTTACAGGTAAACGCATGTCTTTTGATTCCGAAATACCGGCAGATATGACAAATCTAATGTCAAAATGGCGTAATTATATTGGGAATAGAGACAATGAAGAGGAGTTGTAAGCGGACTTAATCTTATTACAAATAAATCGAAATTATTTGGCGGGTTGAAGTTCGGTAAGCACTTTACCAGTGGTTGCGTTTGGAGGAGCAATCTGTAAAATTTGGGATAATGTAGGTGCAATATCTGTCTGCAACACATTGCGGTGTATGGTTTGATGTTGTGTTTTCCAACCGAAAAAAACGAGCGGAACATGCGTAAATTCCCGATATCCGGAGTGATTGCTTTTTCCGTTTTCGTTCCTGTATCCGGGCTGAAGAATCAGCATGACATCTCCGGAACGTTTCCTGAAATAACTGTTTTGGGCTTTACGCAACATACCGTCTGCAAAATAGGATGTTTCTAAATCTTTGGCAGTTACAACGTTTGAAACACCGCCGAACTCAATCAGAAATTCTGCGGTTTTTGTTTGGACTTCCTCTAAACTGATTTTAGAATCTTCGATATCTGTACGTCTCAAATATAATTGATTAGCAGAAAACCCGTCAATAAATCCGCCTTTGTTGTAGAGAGCACGCATGTAGCTTCTCAAGAGGGATATGGCAGCCTGTTCTTTAAAAATACCGTAGGGTTGACGCATATCTTTCAGAAAATCAGGACTATCCGATGAACCTCTGTCTGATGTTACGAATATCAAAGTGTTCTCAAGTCCTACATAATCGTTTACAAAATCAAAGAATCGTTCAAGCTCTTGGTCTAAACGCAAATAAATGTCTGCATGTTCCATTGAGCGAATATCAAAATATTGTCCGATATTTGCTCCTGCCGAAAAGCCCAACATCAATAAATCCGGAAATTGGTCACGTCCCAAATCTTCGTTTACGATAGCTGATACGGCAAGGTCTTTCACAATCGTATTTCCTTCGGGGGTGGCGTGTAAAATGCCAAAGTTTCCGGCATCGGCTTTTAACGATGAAAGCGTGTACGGGAAGGTTTTTTTTCCGCCTTCAAAACCTTTTTCATACGGCGATTCATCTCCCATACTGCTTTTGTATCGAGGTAAATCTTGAAACGGAGTCCATAATTTTTCGAGATATAAATCAGGTAAACGTTTATTGTTGAATCGTTTAACCCAGTTTGGCAGCTCAGCGGCGTAGAAGGAAGACGATATCCAATCTCCGGTATTTTTGTCGAACCACAAGGCAATATCGGCTGAATGACCTCCGGCTAATATTGCCGCATAGTCGTTTGGTGCAATACTTATGACTTTTGATTGCTTATACGAGGCACTTTTAAGTTCATCTCCGACAGTGTTCACAAGCATATTGACAGGAGAAAACCCTTTCGCTTTCGATTCTGTCCCGATTAGAACTGTCTTATCATCGGACACGCAATAAATTTCATTTCCGGTTAAGCGTTGAAACCATGTATTCCCGACAATTCCGTGTTGTGAGGGTGGTGTTCCGGAGCTTATGGTTGCATATCCGGCGGAAGATTCTGCTATCAAATGGTCGTATTCGGCATTTGTAAATTGTGTGCCGTTTTTTAACATTCTATTGAAACCTCCGTCCGAAAATTGGTCTTGGTATCTGGTCAGAAAATCGGCTCTCATGCCCTCAACTACAATCCCGATAATAAGTTTGGGTTTGGACGGTGCAACTTTGGTTTGTGCTGTTCCTGAACAATTAATAATTAACAAAATGATAAAAGGAATGACGAATTTCATGTATTGCTGTTGAACAAAAAATTTATATTATAATTTATAGACGTATTATAGTTTTCAATAGTCCGTTATTATTTAATGTAAGATATTGATTTATTGTAAATTAAATTGAGAAATAATTGCAACTGATTGGAATCAAGCAATTTGAGTGTAATTTCTAACGGAGTATTATAGTTTTTCGATATGTTCTTTTGTCAGCCCGGTAAACTCAATAATTTCGTCAATAGATTTCCCTTTTATCAGCATTTGTTTAGCCACTTTTTCCATTCCTTTTTCCATTCCTTTTTCCATTCCTTTTTCCATTCCTTTTT
>DYOJ01000378.1 GCA_020720705.1 Acetofilamentum sp. | reverse complement strand
AACCGGATATACCTTTACAGTTATTTTCAAATCGTTGCTTAAATGTTTTTTTCCTGATTTTTAGAAATCTCAAAAAAATTAAAAAGAATTTAGTATATTTACAAAAATTTAGAAATTTAATAATATCGGTATATGAAACACCTTTACACACTCATTTTTTTATTAAGTATCGGATTCGGTTTAACGGCACAAAACCCGACAACCGACCCGGAATTTCCGATTTCGACGGCAGCCCTCACACTGACGTTTGATGCCACAGGAACTGACCTCGCAGCCAGCACCGAAGACCTGTATGCACACACGGGAGTAACCGTAAACGGATTGCAGTGGCAAAAAGTTATCGGGAATTGGGGAGCCACAACACAACCAAAATTCACTAAAGTTTCGGCTAATATTTACACTTTGACAATATCCCCGAGTATCGCCGAATTTTACGGAGTAACCTCCGGAACAATCTCGGAAATTTGCATGGTAATACGAAACACGACGGGCGACAAAAAAACTGCTGACCTATTTTTGCAAGTTTACCCCGAAACGCTGGACATCACCATCACTCAGCCGGATACCACAAAAATATATCTTCACGGCAATGATGTTGAAATCAAAGCCGCTTCACTTGCCGCTTCAAGTATGTCGTTAAGTATCAACGGTAATACAGCTATAAATTTTAGCGGAAATTCAATTGATTACACTTACACAATTGATACAAAAGGCTATATCACATTTGAAATAAGCGCGACCGACGGAACGGAAACCCAAAATAAATCGCTGAGAATATTTGTCAAACAAGATGTACAAACAGCCGAACTGCCTTCTCCAAATCTTAAAGACGGCGTTAATTATATTGATAATCAAACCGTTGTTCTTGTTCTGTTTGCTCCGAACAAAGATTTTGTTTTTGTAAAAGGAAGTTTCGATAATTGGAGTATCGGAGAAGATAATCAAATGAAACGAACATCGGACGGCAATCGTTACTGGCTTACAATAAGCGGATTAACACCTCAACAAGAATATGCTTATCAATATATTGTGGACGGAGAACTGTATATTGCCGACCCTTATACGGATAAAATTCTCGACCCGTGGAACGACTCGTGGATTTCGACATCCACCTATTCCGGACTTCTTGCATACCCAACAGGCAAAGCCGAAGGTATATTGTCTGTATTCCAAACCGCTCAAACCCCTTACCTTTGGAAAACTGAAAATTTTGAGCGTCCCGCAGCTAAAGATTTGATAATATACGAGTTACACATAAGAGATTTCATTGCAAAACATGATTTCAAAACATTGATAGATACATTTGAATATTTTACTTCGCTGGGAATCAATGCTATTGAGCTTATGCCTGTAAACGAATTTGAAGGCAACAGCAGTTGGGGATACAACCCGTCATTCTATTTTGCACCGGATAAATATTACGGTCCGAAAAATGATTTTAAAGCCTTTGTTGATAAATGCCACGAAAACGGAATTGCCGTAATCATAGATATGGTTATGAACCATTCCTACGGACAAAGTCCATTTTTACAACTATATTTTGACCCCGAAGCAGGCGAATACGGACAACCATCTGCCGAGAATCCGTGGTACAATCAAACCTCTCCCAACCCGGTCTATTCATGGGGTTCGGATTTTGACCACGAGAGCGAAGCCACAAAAACATTGCTCACTCGTATAAATCGTTATTGGATTGAAGAATACAATGTGGACGGATACAGATTCGATTTTACAAAGGGTTTCACAAATCGAGGTGGAGATGGTTGGGCGTATGATGCCTCACGCATCCAAATTCTGAAAAACATGGCGGATTCTATTTGGAAAATTGCCCCTGACGCTTATGTGATTTGCGAGCACCTTGCCGATAACTCTGAAGAAACAGTTCTGGCAAATTACGGACTAATGCTTTGGGGAAATATTAATTATAACTACAACGAAGCGGCAATGGGTTGGATTCCAAACTCGGATTTCAAGTGGATATCATATAAAAACAGAGGTTGGACACAGCCTAACCTCGTAGGGTATATGGAGAGCCATGACGAAGAGCGCATAATGTTCAAAAACTTAGAATACGGAAACGGTAGCGGCGCATACCAAATAAAAAGTCTTGCGACGGCACTCGACCGTATTAAATTAGTAGCTACATTTTTTATTCCGATACCCGGTCCCAAAATGATATGGCAATTCGGCGAACTCGGATACGACATCTCGATTGATGACCCCTGCCGTGTGTGCGACAAGCCGATTAAATGGGATTATTATGCAAACGAAGACAGACATTCTCTCTATATGCATTATTCACAACTTATTGATTTAAAGAAAAATAATCCAATATTTGGAACGTCTGATTTTACGATAAATTCTTCAGGAACGATAAAACAAATTCAACTCCGCGACACGGAAAATGAGGTACTGATTATCGGAAATTTCGGCGTTACCGAAACGACTGCCGGGATTACGTTCCCGACAAACAGAACTTGGTCTGAATTTTTCACAGGAACAACTTATGAAAGTAAAGGCTCTGATTCACTTACCTTGGCACCCGGAGAATACCGCATTTACTCCGCACAAAACTTACAAACAAGTATAACCGAACATGCACCGGTAGCGTCAAATATTACTGTGAGCGGTTTGCCGAATATCGGAAGCCGTTTGAGCGGAACATACACATTCTACGACAAAGACGGAGATGCCGAAGGCACAAGCCAATTCAGATGGTATCGAGTTGTGGAAAATCAGTTCGTAAGCATAACGGGAGCAACAGAACAAACCTACATCCCAACATCGGACGACCTCGGTTTGCCGATAGTATTTGGTGTAATACCTATAGCTACATCAGAAATATTGCCGCAAGGAGAAGAGAAATTCAGCTCTCCCGTTGTAATTGGTACGCAAACAGACCAACTCATTGCACCTACTTGGTGGTTTGACCAAAACGAACTTAATTTGATGACAAGCGGAGTTTACCAAAGTTTGAAAGTTTATGACGTATTCGGACATCTTGTTTTTGAAACAGATATTAGCACAAACCCCCAAACTGTCAGTCTTCCTCAATTGGCTTGCGGGATGTATTTTGTCAAACTTAGCAATGACTCCGAATTTAAAACGATTAAAATATTAAGACCATATCCTATTCGTTAATATTACAGTACTTCGTTAGATTTTAGTATTTAGAAGTTAGACATTAGACTCAATTTATTGAATTTCGAATAGTTAAACCTTATTTTCTTAACTGAGAAATTTTCAAATCTAATTTACAAAAAATCAATATCTTACAAAAAATATTAACGCAGTATTGGAATAGGAACTGATATAAATACTTTTTAGAAAATAAATATATCAAACACTCAACTATAAACTGTAAACAGTATATCATGGCACAAACAAAATTAATACGATTTGACTGGGCAATGAAAACTTTGTTGCGA
>DYOJ01000377.1 GCA_020720705.1 Acetofilamentum sp. | reverse complement strand
GCTAAACTATTCTAAGTACAAACTTTGCCGAAATCTTTAACTTCGTAAAGTCGAACTATGTAAAAAAAACAAAAAATGTTCGACAATAGATTTTTATGATTTGTATAGAAGACAAAAACTTAAATCATCAAAAAAAGATGCCTTACATCTCGTTACAAATTATTTTCATAAAAAAATTACAATTTTTCAATTTCAACAGGGGGTAGCCCTGTTTTTTTATGGATTTCGTCTATTTCGATACCGTTTTTTTTCAAAATACTTGCTAATCCAAGTATCACCTTATCCTTCTCTTCTATCGTTTTGTCTTTTTGGTCAATCAGTTCTTCCAAGAGTGATATTTTGTTGTCTCGTTTAATCAGGGTTTTTAAATATTCGTCTTCGGCATACATTTGTTCTTCCAAATCGGGATTATTGAACGATGCGGCATGTATTCTTTTGATAACGCGGTCTAAAAATCCGGGGAAAAACTTGCGTATAATCCGCAATCTGTGCTCATTATCAATCACTTTTGATTTCTGGTCGAACAGCTTTAAGAGGGAATATAGGTTTTGTTTATATTCGTCATCTTTGTAATCATCTTCAACCACATTTTGCAAATTCGGCAACTGAACAACCCAAATATCGTAGCTCAGATTGTCAATAAACTCGTTGTGTTTTTGCAGATTTTTGTTTTTGAAAACACCTGTTTTCAATCGGTTAGTTTTGATTAATAGGTCATTGATTTCGTTTTCGATTCTGAAATTGAGGATAAAAATCGGAATTAAGCGAATCGGTTTATTTATGGTTTCGATTGCATGAGTTTTGGGATCGGTGATTTCTTTATGCTGTTTTCTTTGGAAATTTTTGCTGATATATCTTTTAATTCTAAAAATATCTTCAGGCTCGCTTGCTTTTTGTAACTCTATCATTATCAACTCGTCCGAACCATCAGGCAATTCGATAACGGCTGTAAAATCAAGATGAAACAAATAAACATCCTCTTTCGTTTGTGGGTCTTGAAGTTCTATTCCAAACAGATTTTCCTTCTTTTCGGAATGTGTGGTCGGTTCGAGATGTAATTTTTTAATCTTTTCGTTGATTAAGGTCGAAATTACAATCATCGCACTGTCAGTATCTTCCATTAAATAACGGAAAACCACATCGTATATCGGATTTGGAATTATCAGATAATCAGTCTCTTGTACAGGTTGATTGAAATTCTCCATTTCGGTATCTACTTATATTTTGTAATGCAAATTTAAGGAAAAAAATTTCAACAAGCACCTAATATGTTGATTTTTCACATCAACACCTAATAATAGTTGTAGAAAACGAAATTGAAAAGTTTCAAGAGTATTTTTGTTGATAACCAATCATTAGCAAAATTATACATTATTCAATATTCATTCCTTAGCTTCACGAATTATCTGACATAAAAAGACAATTCTGTAACTCTTTGATTACCAAGATTATCTTTGGTGTAAAATTTTAGAATATTTTTTTGTCCGATTCGAAAACCTGAAACCGAACCGAGATATTTTTTTGCAGGCATTTCATTAAGTTCATACGTAATGTCCTTTGCTCCGGTAGATTCATCGCTGGCTGCCAGAAAAATGCTTACATATTCGGGGTAAACATCTAAGCCGTCTTGTTTAGCATAAGGTGCAACGCTGAAAAAATAGTGAAGTTCCGGAGGTGTATTATCCAAAATAAAGGTAAATTCTTTGGAGGTTTGATTATTAACATTATCGTAGCAAACAATACGCATTTTGTGAACACCGCTTTTAATATATTCAAGGGAAAACGGAAGGGAGTATGTTTCTGCCGGTTTATCGTCAATATAGTAAATAATTCGATTTATCCCCGACTCGCTGTCATTTCCGTTTAGGCGGATATTAGTTGAGCCTCCCAAAAACAAGGTATCGCGGGTTTTGAAACTTGCACCGAGAAAGTCAAAATCAATAGTCGGCGAAGACAAATCGGCATGTAGGTCTTCTTGCTTAATAATCATATTTTCATAACGTGCGTCTATAAGTCTTTGAGTTTCAGATTTATTCTGCATACTATCAATTGCAAAATACTTCACCGTATGCAAGCCGGAAACCTGTGGCAAATAGAACGGTTCTGAGTAAACAGCAAAAGTTTGGTTGTTTACAGAATATTGAACTTCCTGTAACCCGGATTTATCGTCAGTCGCACTCAAACTCAATTTTGAACGTCCGGAGAAATAGATTTTTCCGTCTTTAACATATTGGTCACCAATAATGGTTGAAACCAAAACGGGCGGTTTTTTGTCTAAATAAAAGGAGAATGTATGTGCGGTTTCATCATTTTTCACGTTGTCGCGAGCAAAATATGTTAGGGTATGCTCTCCGTTTTCGAGGGTAGAAACCGAAATATTTGCACCTGTAAACGGTCGAGGTTCATCGCTGTCAAAAGAGTAAAAAATTTGGCTGATACCTGAACCGGAATCATTGGCTGTCAACATGATACGTGTCTCTGTCGAGAAAATTTCTTTGAACAAATCTCCTTCAATTCGATGTTGCGAAACCGGAGGCGTTAAATCGAGGGTAAAATCCAGACTTTGAGCAGATTCTTTATTTCCGACCTTATCTGTCGAATAATAATCTAAGGTATAAGCCCCTTCCCGATTGATTTGCAAAGGAGTCGAAAAAGGCGCGAAAGGTAAGCCGTTTATTGAATAAAATGTTTGCTCGGTTCCGGAAAGTTTGTCCACTCCGATAACGTCAATCGCAAGGTCTTTTCCGTAATACCGTTTTCCGAGGTTAAGATATTCTGTATCTGAATTAAAATTAGCGACAGATTTCGGAGATTCCCCGTCTGCAAAAACCTCCCATACAATTTCTTGGGCAGTTCCTGTGGTTTCGTTCAATTGTTTTGAGCGGATATAATTTGCACCTTCAATCGGAAAAAAATATGGATTTACATCTGTTTGGGTTTGCGATTTGACAAGTTCTCCCGGACTATCCGGCGAGTTGGACAATCTGATATAAACGGGCATTGATTTATTCCAATACAATTTACCGTCGTCCGAAGTATAACTTTTCGGGACGGATGTTGTTTGTGCTGTCAGAACAGGTACACTAAACAGCATTATTCCGGCAAAAACTACAGCTAAACGTATAACATCCGAAAACTTGTGCATAGATTCCGCAAAATTTTGGTAAAAATACATTTTTTTAATCAGTCGAAAAAAAAAATACTTACTATAATAAAAGTATATCGAAATTTGTGTAAAACCGGAATATCAAGCAACTAAATATATTCTAACTAAAAAGACATAACAATCTGATATAAAATACATTATCTGAAATATAAAAAAGAACTGATTTATTCATTCTTTTGGTTGTGTATAATTCTACTTTACGAAGTTATGCCGGCAAAGGAAAAGCGTGGACGCTTATTGCATTTTCTATTTGCGTTTAGCGTCCACGCTAAA
>DYOJ01000376.1 GCA_020720705.1 Acetofilamentum sp. | reverse complement strand
TGTTGGTAAAACTCTTTCGTTGAATAATTGTAATGATGTTTGTATAGATGCTTCGGTTTCACCTTCCAATGCTTTCAGTAATAAACTTAATTTTGTTACTTCAACTGCCTGTGTGTCAATATCAACTCCAAAAATGTTGTTTAGTAAAATTCGTTTTTTCTCTTGGCTTGTCAAGTAACCGTCGGGGCGTAACGGATTGTCTTTAAGTTTTAACTTTGATTTATTTGTGTGATAATATTTTAAATGATAATCTAATAAATATTGATAAGCACCCAATAGAAATGAACCACTACCACACGATGGGTCAAGTATTTTTAGTTTACTTATTTCATCAGGTGTTTTATTTTCAACAAGTTCGCCAACTGTTTTTTTTACGATATACTCAACAATATATTCAGGTGTATAATAAACGCCGCCGGATTTTCTTACTTCCGGTTTTTCTTCAATTTGAGCGTGATGTGCTGATGTTAAGCGAATTACTTTACCAAGGAATTGTTCGTAGGCAAAACCTAATATTTCTACGGGTATAATTGCAAAGTTAAAACCAAAATCAGCTTCTTCTTCTTTGCTTTTACCGTACAATTCAGTTATTATATTTTTTAATATTTTATTGTCAATCTGTAAATTATGAGTAATTGTATCTTTTTTAAAATCAAACAAACCTGAATTATATTTTTGGTCTGCTGTTTGAAAGTAATGAAATAGGTTTTGGTAAAAATTTCCTGATTTAATGGTTTTTAGTAGGCTATTTTCTTTTTCGATTTTTCGGTCTTCACAGACTTTTAGAAATACAATTCTGTCAATAATTTGTTGTACGGCATAATTAATTTGTTCTTCTTCTAATTCCTTGTTTTTTAGAGCTATCGAAGTAGCAAGATATTCACGCCACCTTTCAAGTGTTTTAAGGAACTCTTTATCAACAGGTTCTGCGTTTTTGAAATTAATCTTATTTTTTGCATAAATTTCTATACTTCCATTAAGAACACTGTCGTAACTAAATGTATCATAAATGAAATCAAATTCTTTAATATAATCTGTATAGTAAATATATTTTAGGCGTTTGGCATTTGCATTTTCAACATTTTTTGGTTTTCTTGTACAATCGTAAATTGCAAGTTCTTCAAAATCTGTTAGTATAGAAACACTTAATCCACCATTCCAAGCATAATTCCTGACTTGTAATGCCGGCATTGGATTTTCTCGTATGGAAACAGAAGGTTTCTTGGCTTCAACAAAAAATTTTCGTTTACCATTTATATTGAATGAATAATCAGGGGCTTTTGTATGACCGTTTATTTTTATTTTATCCTCGTGTCTTACATCTCGATAAGTTTCTAATTGCTGCTTTCTATTATCAATATCCCAGCCAAGTGCCTTAAAAAAAGGATTTATAAAATCCTGTCTTGTTTGTGTTTCGTTGTAATTCAAAGATTTATAAAAATCAATTTGCGAACTGAATTTATCAATCAATATTTTTAGTTCATCTTTTGCTTCTTCTTTTGTCATGGTAAAATCAAAATTTATTATTCACAAATTTAAAAATTATTCTGAATTATTATCTGCTGTAAGTCGTCTTGCAATAAACGATAACGATGGTGCAGTAGCGTAAAATTATAAGTTGCGTATTGAATTAAAATATTTACAATCAAGTGTTTGCTTGAAAAACAACAGATAAACAGTCCCCGTTAATTCTGCCGAACTCCGTTCTGAATTATCTCAAAGCTTTTTTTTCGGATTCGATATCATTCAACATCTCAGCAACATTTCCGGCAGGATATTTTCCGGAGAAGCAGGCATCACACAACCCGATATCGCCAAACATACCGGCTAAATCTTCTTGCTGCATGTAAAAAAGTGCATCAGCACCAATATAAGTGCAAATTTCATCGGTATTCAAATTTGCTGCAATAAGTTCAGTTTTAACAGACATATCAATTCCGTACACGCAAGGATGTTTCACGGGCGGGGCAGATGACACAAAATAGACTTCCTTTGCACCGGCTTTTCTCAAAATATTGACAATTCGTTTTGAGGTTGTTCCGCGTACGATTGAATCATCAACGACGGCGATTTTTTTTCCGTCAATTGCCTTTTTAATCGGATTAAGTTTTTGTTTAACAATACTTTCACGCTCACTTTGTTTGGGAGCAATAAAACTACGACCGATGTAACTGCTTTTAAACAATCCGCGATGATAAGGCACTCCGAGGGCTTCTGCCAAGCCTGAAGCGGCAAAATACCCGGACGAAGGCACATCAATTACAACATCAGGTAACAATCCGGCGGCTTTAATTTGTTCGGCAATAAGCTGCCCCATGCGTACACGCCGCCCGGCTACGTTGCGCTTGTAAATAATACTGTCCTCGCGGGCGAAATAGATGTATTCAAATACACAAAAGTTTTGTTTTACAACATGCCCGATAGTGCTGTATATCTTATGATTATGGTCAATAAATACGATTTCGCCCGGAGCCATATCGCGCACGGTTTCGTATCCCAAATGGTCGAATGTTACACTCTCGGAAGCCAAACCGTAAACTACTCCGCGCTCGGTTACACGCTTTCCGATTTTCAAGGGTCTGATACCGTTAGGGTCCAGAAATGCCAACAAACCATGGTTCGCTATCACTGACAAAACGGCATAAGCACCTTCTATTTTCTCCTGAGTGCGACGAACTGCATCAAAAATATCGGGCACGGATATATTGCGCAAGTCCTTTTCTTTTAACTCGGCGGCAAGCGTAAAAAGCAGAATTTCAAGGTCGTTGGACGATGTGGGTAAGACGTGGTAATCCTCATACATTGCACGTGTCATTTTTTTAAAATTTGTAACATTTCCGTTGTGAACCATCGAAATACCGAAAGGATAGTTTGTCGTAATCGGTTGTGCATTAGAAATATCTTTCGTCCCGTGGGTTGTATAACGCACATGCCCGATGCCCACGTTACCGACCAAACGCTTAATATGCTCCTCTCGAAACACTTCACTCACCAAGCCGACAGCTTTTCTGACATGGAAAACATCCTTAAAAGTTACGATTCCGGCAGAATCCTGACCGCGATGTTGTAAGGTTTGTAAACCTGTCATAATGTCATAGACGATGTCGTCTTCTCCTATAAATCCTACGATTCCGCACATGTGATTATTTGTAAATTTGAATAATTTAGAATTGATTTTGGTTTCCCGCTTAATATCTAAAGCCAATATTTTATTTCTTATTAACCTGAGTTTGAAATAAGATTATATCATAAATAGTTTATTTTCAGTATTTAAGAGTCATTTTTGTTCTTTGTTTAATCGTTTATAGTTCAGCTTAATAGTCCGGTTTTCAGACTTTTTATAAACAATTAAACAAATCAACGAATAACCTACAGCTTGCAAATTTGTAACATCCTCATTGCTAAACAATTACCGTTTACATTATATCGAACTCACATTATTA
>DYOJ01000375.1 GCA_020720705.1 Acetofilamentum sp. | reverse complement strand
AAAATATCTGTATAACATTGAGTATTACAATGTGTTATGAGTTTTCTTGAAAAAGACTGCCTAACGTTTAAAATGTAACGGACTATTGTTGTTATAATAACACAAAAATAATGACACATATTACTCGGCTTTAAAATCATTGATAAGACCATCAATGATTTCATCATTCAAATCCGTAGATTTAAGAATAGTATTTCTGTCAATATTTAATGCAATTAATTTTTTTGCGATTTCAATTTTTTCATTTTGTTTTGCACGCTCGCCGGCACGCTCTTCCGCCAATGCAATTGTGCCTCTTTCGTCTTGCTCACGCATTTGGGCATATTCATATTCTTCTAATTCTGCTTTTGTCCAATTGTGTTTTTCGGCATCATTATATGCAGAAATTAAACCTGAATCATTGATGTTTTCAGGCATTACGTCTATATTTTCCGAATTTTTTATGAAATAAATCCATTTGTCGGTTAAGGTGTTTAACTCAGGCAATTCTTTGGTAAATTTTTCTAATTCAATAAAGTTAAATTCTAAATCTTTAAATTTTCGTTCACCTGTTTCAGAGTCCGTTATTAAATGACGCGAAATATAATTTGAACTCTCAAAGTATTTAAAATCAAGAATTCCGATAAAAACCATCGGCTTTAATTTCAAATATTCATCACCGCTTTCTATTTGTGAGGAATAACCTTTTGCTCCGTAATATTGAATTCTTTTATCTAAACCTTTTTTGTCAGTTATTTGCATTTCTATAATAAAAACATTTCCGGTTTCATCTGTTACTTTTACATCAATAACAGTAACTTTAAGTCCTTGAATTTTAGGAAATTGAAAAGGATTTAATAAATTAACATTGGTAATTTTGTTTTGATTTTCCAATTTCAAAACGGCATTCAGGAATGAAATCAGAATTTCTTTTTTATTCTCATTCCCAAAAATTTTCCGAAATGCTATATCGTTCTTTACATCAACAAATTTCATCTCATTTTATTTTCACGATTCTCACAAAGATACTAGATTTTCATTTATTTTGCAAATTTCATTCAGAAAAAAATCACCGATTGAAGATTTCTGCACAAAAAAAGCGACACATAAACACGTGTCGCCTTTTACATTTTGGGATATTATCAAATTATTTGACCTCTTCATAATCCACATCCGTAATATCATCGCCGGCTTTTTTCTCATCTTTCGGCTCTTGGTGGTTGGCATACGGATTGTTAATATTCGCATCCTGAAAATTCGCTCCGCCTTGCGCACCTTGATTATACATATCTTGAGTTGCTGCGTGAAATACGGTGTTCAATTCCGACATCGCTGCATCAATGCCTGCAATATCTTCGGCTTTGTGAGCTTTTCGCAATTTTTCGAGTGCTGCTTCGATAGGAGCTTTTTTATCGGCAGGTATTTTATCTCCGTATTCTTTGAGCTGCTTTTCGGTTTGAAACACCGTGCTGTCAGCTTGG
The DNA here is from genome assembly GCA_020720705.1 of Acetofilamentum sp. Taxonomy (GTDB): domain Bacteria; phylum Bacteroidota; class Bacteroidia; order Bacteroidales; family JAADGE01; genus DYOJ01. The sequence goes on along the minus strand of DYOJ01000375.1, from coordinate 1,986 downwards.
TTTAATTTTTCGATACGTTCTTTTGCCGTTTTGTCAGATTCAGCATTCGCGGCAGCTTCGTCTTTCATGCGTTGAATTTCGGCATCCGAAAGCCCGGAAGAAGCCTCAATACGAATGCGTTGTTCTTTTCCCGTGCCTTTGTCTTTGGCTGAAACATTCAGAATACCGTTGGCATCAATATCGAATGTAACTTCGATTTGCGGAACTCCGCGAGGCGCAGGCGGTAAACCGTCTAAGTGGAATTTACCGATGGTTTTATTGTCTTTCGCCAAAGCGCGTTCGCCCTGCAAAACATGAATTTCGACCGAAGGTTGATTATCTACGGCTGTCGTAAAAACCTGTGATTTTTTAGTCGGTATTGTCGTATTGGATTCAATAAGTTTAGTCATTACGCTGCCCATGGTTTCGATACCGAGTGATAGCGGAGTTACATCCAAAAGCAATACATCTTTCACTTCGCCTGTCAGTACACCACCTTGTATAGCAGCACCTACGGCAACAACTTCATCGGGGTTTACACCTTTTGACGGAGTTTTTCCGAAAAATGCTTCAACTTTTTGTTGTATTGCAGGGATACGTGTTGAGCCGCCAACGAGTATAACCTCATCAATCTCTGAGATTGAAATTCCGGCATCTTTAATGGCGAGTTTGCAGGGTTCGAGCACCTTTTGAATAAGTTTATCGCACAATTGTTCAAATTTTGCACGCGAGAGGGTTCTTACCAAGTGTTTGGGTATCCCGTCCACCGGCATTATGTAAGGTAAATTTATTTCGGTCGAAGTAGAGCTTGACAATTCAATTTTGGCTTTCTCGGCAGCTTCTTTCAAACGTTGAAGTGCCATCGGGTCTTTACGCAAATCAATGCGCTCGTCATTCAAAAACTCATCTGCAAGCCAGTCAATTATGATTTCATCAAAGTTATCTCCGCCCAAATGAGTATCACCGTTTGTAGATTTTACTTCAAACACACCGTCTCCGAGTTCGAGGATTGAAATGTCGAAAGTTCCGCCGCCGAGGTCAAAAACCGCGATGGTCATTTCTTCTTTTTTCTTATCCAAACCATAAGCTAAAGCTGCTGCTGTCGGCTCATTGATAATTCGGCGTACGGTAAGTCCGGCTATTTCTCCGGCTTCTTTCGTAGCTTGGCGTTGCGCATCGTTAAAATATGCCGGCACAGTGATAACTGCTTCGGTAACCTCGTGTCCGAGATAATCTTCGGCAGTTTTCTTCATTTTTTGAAGCACCATTGCCGATATTTCTTGCGGGGTGTACATGCGGTCATCAATTTTTACTCGGGGCGTATTATTATCGCCGCGAACAACCGTATAGGGCATACGAGTAATTTCGTTTGTTACACGGTCAAAAGTTTCGCCCATGAAACGCTTAATTGACGAAACCGTTTTCTTCGGATTCGTAATAGCCTGCCTTTTTGCGGGGTCTCCGATTTTACGCTCGCCGCCTTGCACAAAGCCGACTACGGATGGAGTAGTTCGTTTTCCTTCACTGTTTGGTATGACAACAGGTTCGTTGCCCTCCATAACAGACACACACGAGTTGGTTGTTCCTAAGTCTATTCCGATTATTTTTCCCATGATATTATGATGTTTTGTTGGTTATACAAAAATTTGATATTGAACTCTATCTCAATTACAATCATTATGCCGAATGACAAACTTCAAAAAAATATGAAAAATAGGCAGAATAACCAGCCGAAAATTAAAATTATCTAAAAATAAGCACGACAAAATGTCAGTAAATTCCGATAATAAGACAAATATTCAAAATAAAAAGTCAGTATCCAATCGTTCAATTAAAAAAAAATGCAATCAGGAATCAATACTTCGTTGGATTTTAGAATTTAGATGTTAGACATTCGGCTCAAATTGCTTAACTCCAATTAGTTACAATCAATACTTTAATTTGAGAAATCTTATTATCTAATTTTTAATAAATCAATATTTTACATAAAACATTAACGGACTATTG
>DYOJ01000374.1 GCA_020720705.1 Acetofilamentum sp. | reverse complement strand
CTACTTTCAAAAGGTTAATCATGGTCAATATCCGGTTCTACGTGTACGTGCACAAAGCTGCGCGGAATCTCGGAACTGATACGTCGCTCAATTTTGTTTGACAATTCGTGTGATTGTAAAAAATCGGTTTCTTTCGGAAGGTGGATATTCAGTTCGATAAAAATATCCGATCCGGATGCTCTGACCTTCAAATTATGATAGTACAATATTTCCGGACAATCAGAAAGTATTTTTTTGATATTTAAGAAGGTATCCTTCGGAACTTTGTCTAACAGCACATTTATTGAACGTCTGCCGAGCTGATACGATGCGACTAAAATTATCAAAGCTACACCGATAGCTGCAATGCTGTCGGCAATGAAAAATCCGAATTGTGCAGCCCCGATACCGAGCAGAACAACCGCCGAACTCCAAATATCAGTCCGAAAGTGCAAGGCATCCGCTTCGAGTGCTTGACTGTTATATTTTTTTGCTACACGCATTAGCGCGCGAGACCTACTGAAATCTATGACAATGGAAGCTCCAACCACCACAAATGCCCAAGGAGACAATTCTATTTCTGTTTCCCCTGATATTAAACGACTTACAGCCTCATAAACCACCCATACGGAAGTAATGAGCAATAAGATAGTTTCAAAGAACGCCGACAAATTTTCAACTTTTCCGTGTCCGAAATGGTGGTCGTCATCTGCGGGTTTATCTGCAATTCTGACGGCATACCAAGTAATGGCAGCCGCAACCAAATCTAAGCCGGAATGTAAGGCTTCCGACAATATCCCTAAACTACCCGTATGGATACCCACAAGCAATTTGCCGCCCGTGAGAAACAGTGCAGCAAAAATTGAATAGGTTGCCACCCTGTTTTTTTCTGATGTTTGGTGGGATATACTGTTCATAATCAATTCTTAAAAGTCCATTTTACCCCGATTTTCCAAATCCTGTTTTTTACAGGATAATGGGCAACCGGAGTGTAAAGCGGAACTATCATTCCGGAATTTAGATGTTCCATTTTGTAAAATAACATGACATTCTTTTTGATTCCCGCATTTACAAACGCATTTATGACCGGATAACTGCCCACAGATTCGGAATAATTGTTATAAAACTGTCCTAATGCAGGGTTGAATCCGGAATTTTTGTAAACTGAGGACATGGAGACTTCATACCCGAATTGCAAACGAAGGTGTGTTTTATACCTTAGTTCAAAGGCTAAACCGTGATAATATACAAATTCCGGTAAACTTAAAATATCCGGGTTGGAAGTTTTTTGCCAAACCACCATATTGTACAAATGTAAATGCTTAAAGTGAAAATCCTTTCGCAATGATGCCGACAAAACAGTCAGATTATCACTGTATTGTGCCGGATATGCGTCATATCTGTAATACAAATAATCAGTCAGAAGTGTATAAGACCCTCTGACTTCAAAACTGTTTTTTGGAAATCCCGTTCGCAATTCTACCCGCTGAGTTTTTGTCGGTGCAAAGAGTGTGTCCCAAGCGTAATGATTTGAATAATATCGGTTTACAAAAAAATCTTGCGCCCGACTTTCCGACATCACACCAATATCAAAAGCAAAACGACTACTGTCGCTTGCGGATTTGGTAAGTTGTGCAAGATAACGAAAATCGCCCGCTCGGTATCCGCTCATAAATTGTTTGGCACTCCCGCTGAGATGCCAAGTGTCGAAAAGTTGTTTTCTTGCTTCTGCAAATATCAGAATATCAGAAAAATATGTTAAATAATTGTAGCTGATATAATCCACAAAATTGAAATATTTTCGCGAGACATTTCCGATGCCTGCGGTCAATTCGATGCCGGTCTTTTTTGTGAAATAACGTTCGGAATTAAACGAAATTCTATTCTCAATATGTCTGTAAGCTACTGAATCATAAGTTATTGCCGGTGTTAAGAAGAAATATTGATAATACCCTTTTACTGCCGTTTCTGCATCTTCATACAATCGGTATTGACGCCTGACTTCTAAGGAATGTCCGATGCTGAAATATGCGTTTACTCGTTCGGTTGTCGTATCCAGAAAGGCATATTTTTTTACTTTTCCGAATAAAAATTTTTGACTTGCAAATACATCGCGTTCAATCATTTTTGAAGTTGCTCCCGACAAAAATGTAGTCAATGTATTCATATCAACTTGCGACATGGTATCCAGAACTCCACCATTTTCTTCAAGCTTAAAATTATTGTAAAAAAATGCGGCGTGCAAGCTGTACCTTTTTTTTTCATAATTTCCGTGAAAGGTGAGTGAGTGTTTTTTTACCTGTTGCTCAGGGTATTCACCTAAGGATGCAATTAAATGATAATCAAGACCTACATTAAAAAGCGGATTGATATTTTGTGTGTGTGTAAATCGGAGCGTTTGTTCTTCTTTTACTTTTGAACTCATCGAATGAAACACTTCGGTATAGGGGCGTCTGGTATTAAAATACACATTGTTTTTGGCATTTGCAATATAAAGTGAATATGGGTTCAGGAACGTAAATTCGTTGTCCGATGTTTGGTAACTATCCATAAAGACATTACTTCGAGATGCTGAACCTAAATTTCCCAAATCAATTCCCGAAATGCTGTTTTTTTCGGGATACTTAAATACATAAAACCGATTGAATGAGGTATCCGCTTGCGCAGTATCCACTAAGAATCCCTGTTTTAACTTATACTGTATCAATACATTATACAAAGTATCGGCATCGTGTTGGGCATGCGCCTTCGCTGATGCAAATAGAAGAAATAAACTGAAAATTACGCCGATAATTACGCTGTTTCTGAACATTCAAATAAGAAATTTTTACAAAAATAGAAATTCAATCGTTTGAAAAAAAATATAACACCATAAAAAAACAGACAGACCCTCAAATGAGCCTGTCTGTAGTTTTGGAATCAGAATAAAACTTTAATACTAAACTTTACATTTCGTCCCGCTTCGTAGAACATGGAGTTTTCCGTTTGATTTTGATAAGGACGGCTGAGGTGGTTGTAATACAATTCGTTGGTGAGATTATCCACACCTGCGCCTATCTGCAAGAATTTCAATGGTTTATACATTACATAAACATCGTAAATGGTGTATCCCGGACTTGTTGTTTCGCCGGATGTTTCGGCAATTCGACTTTGTTCGGATACGTTACGAATTTTAATTTCTGCTTGCAAAACCTTTGATTTATAACCTATTGCGGCTCGAGTTGTGAACGGGGCAATTTCAGGCAAATCTTCACCGGATTCCAAATCTTCACCGATATTGTATATCACATCCGCTCCGAGGTATATGCCGGCGAAAATATCATATTTAAAACCGGCATCTGCTCCGTATTGCATTGATTCACTGATATTTACAAAGCGTTTTGTGAATTTGGGGTCTTTGCAGGGCAAAAATTTGCGGGACACCGAGGAATCAACTTTCGCAGAGATATAATCCGAAATATGAGCATAG
>DYOJ01000373.1 GCA_020720705.1 Acetofilamentum sp. | reverse complement strand
AAACAAGAGAAAACTTAAAATCAAGCTTTGAACAAGAAATAAATGCAATAAAAAACTCGTGGGAAAAGCGCCGACAACAAAATTTAGACAATATAGAAAAAATAGAAACCGAGCAAAAGAATAAGAAATTAGTAACCGATTTTACTCAAAAATCGCTTGACAATTACAAGTATAGAGCAACAAAAGCGTTGGAGCATTACAAGATGTCGAAGTTTTTCACAATAACAATCTCAAATGATGAATTTAAGATTAATTACCAACTCGATAAGTATCAAGATCAGAAGAGTTTAGACGGAAAATATGTGATAGAAAGCACTGTTCCAAAAGAAGAAATGACAAGCAAAGAAGTCAGAGAAAAATATAAAGAATTGCAAAATGTAGAACATGCTTTTAGGGATTTAAAGACCGACAAATTAAATATAAGACCGATTTTTCATATAAACGAGGCTCAAACAAGGGGACATGTTTTTGTGTCAATGTTTTCGTATGCTATTGTTAAAGAGTTGGAAACCAGTATTTATCCTTGGTTAAAGAATTACAACAAAAAAAATAATTGCAAATTGTCGTACGATGACATTCGTGATGAATTAAACAACATAAAAGTAAGTGAATTAGAAATGGGACATAAAATAAAGAAGATTTTAGTCCCAGAACTGAACGAAATTCAAAGTGAAATGGTGAAATTATTCAATATAAAAATAGAGGATATTATGAAAACGTAGCTACAGAAGTCAAAAAAAATCAGTAGCAAAGCCTTGTAAATCCACGATTCTTTGTAGTAAGTTCCGTTTTAAGAAGGATTGATTATGCCTCTACGGTTTGCATGATGACGCGATAAATCGTGTCTCTACTTTTTGTTATAGCGAACAAAATACACATCGACACAATTGCCACCACCAACACCTGGGTGCGCTTGCGATGTGGAAATGAGCAGATAGTTGTTTTTGCGAATAGCAAGGCCAACAGGGAAAGAATCGGCTTGAACTTCGGCTACTTTCACCATATCCGAAGCACGAATAACCACAATGCTGCTGGCATTGTTGCAAGCTGCAAAAATGTATTTTTCGTCGTCGCTTACTTCTATGGTGCGTGCACCAGCACCGGCAAAACATTCTTGCCAATCGGTATAGTTTTTATTTTTATCGGTTGTGTTTACAACATAATCAATAAACTTTTTGATAGATGTTTTCTGCACATAACCACTTTTGTTGCTACTCAGATAAAGATAATTTTTAGTTACCACCAAATGGCGAACATTGGTACGCATTCCCAGTGTGGTTCCGAGATAGCTAAAATCTTTCATGTCGAAAACAGCAATTCCACCTCCGCCCATGCGACCTACCAACAAGTAGCGGCTATCGGCAGTGAATGCTGTTCCGCGAAGGCAAAGTCCGCATTGCGAGTCGCGATTGATGCTTCCTTGATTCTGCGATGCGGAGAATTTCTGCTGATAATCGACTACCAAATGCTGCACATATTTGAATTTAGCGGGGTCGCCCGAAGACACATCGATAATTCCAATAGTATTGTCGCCCCAATGCGTTACAGCAATGTATTTATTGTCGGGCGAACAAGCAATCATTTTGGGCAGCGGTCCTGTTGGCATCACTCGAACTATAACGTCTTTGTCGGTATCGATAATTGCAACTGCCGATGGTTCCATGGCGTTGGGATCGTAGTCGCGACGATAATAAGTTACCCACAAATACTTTTTTTCGTGCGAAAAACACTGTTCTACTGGTTTTCCTTTAAAAACGTTTGGCTGATCGTATTTTTTTAAAAATTCGTAATTTAGCACCGTTGTTTCCTTAAACAATTTGGCGTCTTTTTCGGTAAAATCGTGATGAATCGATTTAATTTTCCGAAAAGTCTTCATGTCGAAAACCACGGTCATGTAACCTTCGAGGCTGTTTACATAGAATTTTCCCTTTTCTTCGAGAAACGAGACCGATTTTGGCGAAATAATATCGGGTTCATAAACATCGAGCGCATCGTATGTTTTGGGTGTGTGGCTGTGAATACGAGCAATAAGTGTAAGCTTAATTTCAGCATTATCGGGTGTTGAAGTACGTCCAATAGGTGGATGAATAACCTGAGCTGAAAGATTGATTATCAGAAGAAAAGTTGTTAAAAATGCAGCAATTCTCATGGTGATGATTTTGCGCAAAAATACAATAAAATGGCATGACAGAGTTGAAATTCATTAAAACATAGAAAAATAGAATAGTATTAGGTTCTAAACCCCAAACAATAAGCCAATCTCATAAACTAAAGCAGCATAAATCATGTCAAATATTTAACCACAATAGTATCTATATTCGGCATAATGAAACAATTCTTATAATAGCATATTGCCAGAAAGAACTTACAATCCTTTCCAAGCCGATGCTTCGAGTTGTAAGAATTTTTGCCTTTCGTCTTCTGTCATAATCACCACCTGATAATCAAATTCTACACCGAGATTTGTTACTGGGATTTTGATAGAATTGATTAATTGTTCGCCAATGGGAATATTGGGGAATGGAAATGCAAAGGTAACTTCTGCTTTTTCATCGGTTACTTTTACGTCTTTAACAATGCCTAAGGTTGTTAAACTTAAATCAATGGCCGGGTGCATCACATTTGCGATGGCATTCTCAATTTGTTCTTTTACAGCGTTATTCATATTAATTTGTTTTTAAAAAGTTTTCAATTATTTGAGTTAATTTTTCTTCCTGTACCAATTGATAGTTCATGGAGCTGTTTTCTACATCCTTTTTCATGTGTTTACCAATAGCGGCAACCAATAAAATACCCACATCGTTGAGTAATTCAATGATTTGTGCATGTGAATGTTCGGCTTCTTCGTCGTGTTCGTCCATCGTATTTTCTCTGTATTCAGAATGGATAATTTTACCGTTATTTACTTCATACACCATAAAGCCTTTGCTTTGTCCGGTTCTTTTGGTAATTGTTTCCCGATTATCGGAAGGAATTGCTATTTTCATCTTTTGTGTTTTATGTGATTTTTAAAATTTATTTTTCCGTTTTCACCGCTTTTAACAAACGAACATAATTCTTCAAATAAAAATGTTCTTTAAAATGGCCAAAACCGGCTTCTTTTAGTATTGCTTTCCAATCGCGTTCAATGTAATCAAAGGCATATTTACATTCAATTTTTTTGAATATTAACCGGTGGAAAGCAGGCATTTTTGCCATATCAAATTCGGCAAAATCGAGGATATAAAATATTCCGCCCGGCTTTAGGTGATTGAGTGCATTTTGGATTACACTACTTCGGATTTCGTGCGGGAAACCATGGATTACAAAGCTGATAAAAACGATATCGAATTGTTTTTCTAAATCAAATGGCTGGTCGATACGTTGTTTTGCAAAACTGATATTCGACTGTCCTTTAAACTTTTGCAAGAACTGTTTTTCCATCAGCTCAGAAATATCCAATCCGGTA
>DYOJ01000372.1 GCA_020720705.1 Acetofilamentum sp. | reverse complement strand
TATCATAAAGTAATTCAATGACTTATGAGTTTACGAATTGATTTTGCGTATAGGATTTTGCAAATTCTTCCGAAACATAATTGTCGTAGTGCAGACAGACATGCCCGGAAAATTGTATTGAATTTTGAATGATTTTGTCCCAAGCTGTTTCTGATAGTTTATGAGCATCGGAGAACTCCAAATTATCATTTACAATTGTATAACCTATTCCCGCCATAAATGTATCTCCGGCTCCGATAGTGCTTACGGGATGAATCGCAAGTGCATTGTAATGCTCGGCGCGATATTTGGTTTGTAGCCATACGCCGTGCCGGTTGGCGGTGTAAACTAAAGCTGCATCGGTGAGGGTTTCTAAAGCCTCAAAGGTTGAGGGGGCATTATCGGTTCCGAAAATATTTAAGAAATCTTCGTCCGAACCTTTAATGATATGAGAAAGTGCCATGTTTTGCAGAATCATGGGCTTTAATTTTGGCAATTCGGGACGGTGTGCGGTTCGGAAATTCGGGTCGTAAACAATAATTGCTCCGGCATGACGGGCATAAGTTATAAATTCTATCAATTTTGGATGTAGTTCTTGCTTGATTGCGTAAAACGAGCCGAATAAAACGACATCACCATTCTGTATATCAGGATATTTTAATTGAGCTTCGCCCTCTTTCCGGATTTTATAGAAGGAATATTCAGCATTATTGGCATCGTCCAAAAATGCAAGTGCCAACCTCGAAAGCGCATTTGTGTAAGTATAAATATAGTCGGTATTTACACCGTTTTTGTTGAGAAATTTTATGATATATTTCCCGATAACATCATCGGCAAGGTCGCCCACGAGTGAAACGTGAATGCCTAATCTGCCCAGAGAAACAGACGTGTTGAGCAATGCGCCGCCCGGTTTGGCTGCCACCGGAACTTCGTCTTTAAAAATAATGTCGTAGATTGTTTCGCCGATGGTATAAACTTTTCTCATGTTCAAAAAAATCAAATTAAAACCCGCGTGCAAATATCCGATATATCAATGAAATTAGAAAATGAAAATTACAAAATCACATTTCGGACTCAAATAAAAGTGTTATTAAACACAGATACAGTTATGTTATTCATTTACAAATAGTTTTAAAGGTTTGAATTTATGTTTCTTAATGCGACTTTACTTAGTTCTAAATTTAATATTAATTAAATGTTAAATTTGTATTGTAAAATCTGTCAAATGAAATTTTTTCTACTTATACTGATATTTTCCAGCCTATTTTTTCCTGTTCGTCTCGGTGCGCAAACAACAGATACGACATCATTAGCAAAAATTGTTTCCGCCTCAGATATTTCGGGACAATGGTTTTTGGTGTACCATTATCAACTTGATAACAAGGCGAATGCATTTCAGTTAAAGCGGGGTTTCTTTACAATTAAGACAAAACTAAACAGCTACTTATCAACACGTTATACGCAAGACATAACTATGGACAGCGAGGGCGACGATGCCGGTAATATTGAAATACGAATCAGATATTTGTATTTGAAACTTGTTCCGCACAAATTTGAGGTTCTTAAAAATACCTTCTTTGAGTTCGGTCTGGTGCACCGCCCATGGCTTGATTTTGAACAAAGTATAAATAACTATCGAGTTCAAGGAAAAATGTTTGCCGAAGATTTTGAGATTATCAATTCGGCAGATTTGGGGTTAACTTATATGGGCGAACTTGGAAAAAAAATGAATAATGCTTATACTCGAACTGTAAATCCCAAATCAATAGGTCGTTACGGTAGTTTTGCAATCGGGGTTTATAACGGAGGAGGCTATCATGCTTTTGAACAAAACAGAAACAAAACATTTGAAACTCGATTGACAGTCAGACCTTTACCTGATTTTGCCCCCGGACTTCAATTCACATACACCAATGCCTTCGGGAGTGGCAACACGACAGCTCCCAAAGTTCCTTTTGCAATGCATCTGTGGTATTTATCAGCCGAGCATACATATTTTGTCGGTGCCGTTCAGTATCTAAGGGCAACAGGGAATTTTTCGGGTAACAAAGTTGATATTCAGGGTTTACCGTTGAAAAGCATGGGGTATGCACTTTTGGGGGAGCTAAAATCGCCGCAAACAAACATGGCACTGTTTGCTCGATTTTCAAATCTAAGTTTCTCCGATAATCATTCGGCAATGTCAGAATTGTCGTCCGGAATTACCTATCGTTTTGCTAAAAATAAAATCGTGGCTTATTATACTGTTAGAGATGATAACTATATCAAAAACACATACTTAGAGTTGGCTTTGGAAATTGCTTTTTAAGGTTTCGGTTCGGTGTCTTCAAATATTCTGTATTTTTCCACGTTTTTCTTTATGTCCTTAACTTCTTTGATAATTTCTTGATTATCAACAGATATCTCCCGTTTAATTTCGTTTGTGGCTTTTTTGAATTCTTGCATACCTTTGCCTAAGCCGCGTGCAATTTCAGGCAACTTTCTTGACCCGAATAACAAAACGACAACCAATAAAATAACGACAATTTCTCCGCCGCTGATGAACAATAATTTCATAAATTCAAATTTTCAACAAAGTTATTGAAATTTTTAACAATCGTAATAAAAAAGCAAACTATTTTTAAAGTGTAAACGGAACAACATGAAGGGTGTGTACATTTGGCGGACCTTCGTATCCGATACGTTCATCAGTTACAATCAGGGCATAAAAATTATCTTGTAACTTTATGTATCCGTGTATTTTAACATTTACGGTCATTTCGTCATTAAATTTAAGAACGCGCAATTGTTTTTCGGATTCTTTGTGAGCGAGCATGATTGTTGCCTTCTGCACAACTTGTATCCCCAAGCCGGATTTAGACGAAGCATAAGAAATATCTGCACGGGCATCAAAGTTCGGATTTCGAGCAGGGAGTTTTTCAAATTTCAGGTTTGTGAGCGGAACAATTTTTTCTTTGTTAAGATTTTCATTAAAAATAGATTTGTTTTTCAGCCAAATTTCAGAAAGTTCCGTGTTTTCGAGAGCATCGGTTTCATCAATTTTGAAAACGGTTATTTCTTCGTTTGTCTGTGCAAATTGCAATTGCATAAAATAATATCCCGTTGCTTCGTCTGCGGGTTCACACACATAAGCGAAGTTGCCGCTTGCCGAGATACCTACGGGGTAAAATTTATCAAACAGCACCACTTCAGATTCCGATAGGTATGACAACTGTTTGGGTATGCCGAAATCTGCCGGTTTGTAATCCGAGAAAAAACTCCCGCGATTCAGGCTGTCCGTTTCAGAGGCAGTTTCGGAGCCGCAAGATGCTGAAAAGATGAGCACTGCCAAAGCTGTAACGATTCGTAAATGTTTTGACATCTTTGTTTGATTTAAATTGTTTTGAAGTTGTAAAATTAGAAATTTAATTGATATTTTCAAATTTCACGTTACTTTATACCTTGATTTTAAAAATTATAATTTAGCGATTT
>DYOJ01000371.1 GCA_020720705.1 Acetofilamentum sp. | reverse complement strand
TTTCAAGGCAAGAGCCTTGAATCATAGTCCGACGGAGCGGGACGCTCCGCCGAACGGGGGGGCGGAATCGAACAGCGAAAAAATAAGCCTAACCTGTTGTTTGTAAGGCACTTGCAATTGCACTGATACTGTGTAAAAGTTCCATAACGATGGTTTCGTTTTGTGTGTCGGAATTCATATCCGAACGATATTTACGTAACAATTCAACTTGATTTTTATGCAAAATAGTTAAGGCTTCTGCTCTTAATTTGGTCGAATAATAGTGATTTTTTCGCCGCTCGCTGTGCGGTCGTCCGAGCAAATCGGAGAGATGTTGCCGTGTTTTCCATAATTCATTCAATATCAGCGACATGATATTTTCACGAACAGTCTCATCTTCAACCAAATCGGCATATAAAAGCATAATTGTTTCATCTGTCGAGGCTAAACTCGTGTCCACATTTGTAAGCACGTAGCGCACAAAGGCATCTGATTTTAAGAGAAGTTTGAATTTTGCATATTCTTCGGGCATTGTTATACGAATTTCCTCCAAGGTACTGCCTGTTCCGTACCAGCCTGTGAGGTTGAAACGAGACTGATTCCAACTGAAAACCCAAGGAATAGCTCGTAAATCGGACAGAGTCTTTTTCCCGCTGCGGCGAGACGGACGCGACCCAATTTTACTCAATTCAATTGCATCAATAGGCGTTGCTTGCAGAAAAAAAGTTATAAAATCGGGGTGATGTGTGAGTGTTTTATAAACTTCGGAGCTTCGTTTTGCCATAAAATCGAACATCTCGGCAAGCGGATGTCCGAGTGAGCTATATCGCTTTTGTACAAGTGTTTGCAAAGTGATGCCGGCTGTCAGCAATTCAATATTGTAAGTTGCATTGACTAAGTTGGCGTATTTTTGTGTGATGGTTTCTCCTTGCTCGGTGAGCCGAATATCGCCGTTGATTGCATTATGCGGTAATGCTCTCAAAAACCAATGTACCGGTCCGGCACCTCGACTGACTGTTCCTCCTTTTCCGTGAAAAAAACGTATCCGAACATCATGCTTTTTCCCGATGCGACTCAGGGCATTTTGCGCCTTGAATAAGCCCCATTGGCTTGCTAAAATACCTCCGTCTTTGTTGCTGTCGCTGTATCCAATCATTACTTGCTGAATTTGAAACGTGCGCTTATTCATTTTCCGCTGATATTCAATACTGCGCTTTGTGAATGGATGCGAAAGAAATTTGTCCAAGATTTCGGGAGCAGCTTCAAGGTCTTCGATAGTTTCAAAAAGCGGAACGACAGGTAATAAACAAGCTGTACCTGTATTATCGGCATGCAGAATTCCGGCTTCACGGGCAAATAAATACACGGTTAATAAATCGGACACCGAGCGCGTCATACTCACAATGGATGCTCCCAATGCCCTATGTCCGTATTGGGTGATATGTTCGGCAATTACGCTGTATAATGCTCGAATTTCGGAAGCTTCGTGAGGTAGTTTGGCGGTAGAATGTACAAACGGACGATTAAATTTAAGTTCTTCGGAAATGAAAATATATCGTTCTGATTCACTCATTTCCAAATAGTTATACAAATTCGGATGCGCAGCCTCTATCATTTGTGCCAAGGCTTTTTCGTGATATGCACTGTTTTGGCGTATGTCTAAAGCGGCAGAATGAAAACCGTAACTATCTACAATACGAAGGGCTTTGTTTATATCGAAAATAGCTGTATGCTTGGCTCCGTTATCAGCCAACGCTTCCTGCAACAATTTCAAATCTTCAATTAAATCAATTGATTTTAAATAACAGTTCGGATGCTCTTTGAGTTTTACGGCATGCTCACGCCGAATATCTATGGGCAATTTCAACATCAGCAAAGCGGCATATTGTCTGAAAGGTTCGTTTGGAAATTTTGCCAAAATATCTACGGATTTTTCACCGGTTTCAGCCATCAACCTTCGGAATCGGTCAACAAATCTCGGATTCAAATCCGAAAATGCTGACCTGAAGCCCAAATTATCTACCAAAAGCTGCAGTTCCCGTTTTATGACAATAAACGCATTGAGCCTCAATTGTTTGAGGGTATTTTTTGTAATAACCGAAGTTACCAACGGATGCCCGTCCCTATCGCCGCCCACCCAATTTCCGAAACGTATTTGCGGATAATTGTCTGACGAAGCAAGTAAATTTGAATCAAATCCTGCGAACTCCCATGCCGAAAGTAAGCGTTCGTCGTGAAGTGCAATAACTTGCGGAAAAATATCGGATAAATAATGCAATACATTATTCAATTCGGTTTCTATGGTCGGTTTTTCAATAAAAATTTCGCCCATTCGCCATAAGCGATGCAATGCCGATTTTATTTCGTTGCGAATAAGTACTTGCTCACTGCGAGTGTACATGTGGTTTTGCAGTTTTACCAAGGCTAAATAAATTGTCCGATTGTGTCTAAGGACAATATTTCGTTTCGCTTCCGTAGGGTGTGCAGTCAGCACCGGTTCTGCATAAATATCTGATAATGAAAATGCTATATCTTCTGCTGATATTCCTGCCGATTTCATGTTCAAAAGTACGTGCCCCCACAATCCGTCAATTTTTGAATAATCGTTATCTTCAATTCTTCTGCGATTTTGCACGGCTCCGTTTACTTCTACAATATTTAAAATTTGAAAACAAATGGAGTATAAATGAATATGCTCTTCGTTAAACTGCTCGGGACTAATATCATAGTCGGGATTTAGCCATGGAATTGCTTGGGCTAAGTCCGGACGTTTGCTTTCAAGTAAAACTTCATTTAAAATTTGTAGTAAAAATTGCAAATCGTGGTATGGTTTCCCAAGTTCTTGCTGTAATTCTTGAAGTGTGTTCATGATTATTAATTTGTGCAAAAATACTTAAATCCATGAAAATATGTCAAAATTATTGAGATTTATGAATGATGATCCTCAGGTCGATTTTAGATTTTAGACTCAAATTGCATAATTCCAATTAGTTACAATCAATTTTCTAATCTAAGAAATTTTCTAATCTAATTTGCAATAAATCAAGTTCTTACATAAAGTATTAACGGACTATTGTTAACAAATATCGTAACTATTCAGGCATCCTTGAATTTTTTTAAACAATTTATTATCAACATGATATAAAAAATAATAAAACTTTAATATATTTTAACTAAGTTTTAATTCATTGCTAATCAATCTGTTAAAAATAAATTCCAAAATTTTATACTGATGATATAAAAATAATAGTATCCACTCAAAAAAGTATGGTAAAATTATATCTTCCTAAATATCAACAAATTAAAACGGGTTAATTTTTATAAAATCATACAAAAAATAGCATATTTTACTAAAAAATGGCTTGTTTTAGCTCTTTTTTAGATAAAAAACAAGATTTTGACAATTTATAACGTTGTAACTATCTGATTATCAATTACCATACTTTTTTGAGTGGATACAAATAATATTTATA
>DYOJ01000370.1 GCA_020720705.1 Acetofilamentum sp. | reverse complement strand
GGTAGAAAACGCAGGTAACACCGTAGTAAGTTCCGGCAACGTAGGTATTGGAACTACAACGCCTGCTGAAAAATTAGATGTTACAGGTTCTATCAAAATGGTAGATGGCAACCAAGCGGCTGGTGCTTTTATGGTGTCGGATGCTAATGGTAAAGCCACTTGGACACCTGCTGCAACAGCTTTAGGTGCTTCTGCCAGCAAATGGACTAACGATGCCACCAACACAAGAGTAGCACTTACCAACCTATCAAACGGCACTACAGCAAGACCAGCCGGGACTGAATTTGTGGTTAAAGACAACGGCAACGTAGGTATTGGAACTACAGCGCCTAATGCCTCTGCAATGGTAGATGTATCTAGCACCACCCAGGGCTTTTTGCCTCCACGAATGACCAATGCACAAGCCTATGCCATTGCTACACCCGCAACAGGTTTATTGGTGTACAACACTACACTTAAATGCTTGTCTTATTTTGATGGCACTACTTGGAACTGTACTTTCGTTACACCACAAACAGCATTAAGTACTGCACCATTAGGCAGTACATTTACATCCCATTTTAATGGTGTGGTAAGTGGTACTTACACAGGTACAGCAACAACTGTAACCCACGCTACGGGCGAAACTTTTGACGGTCTTGCTGGTTGTGCAAGCAAAATGATTAGTTCTGGCAACACCTCTTGTCCAGCCTCTGTTACTGGTTTAAGTGGAACGGTGTATCCAATAGTTTTAATAAACGGACAATGTTGGATGAGTACCAATTTAAAAGAAGTACCTACCAATTATCCTGGTAACACCGCAACAAGTTGGTTAGCTACTTCGCCTGGCGATTTAGGATATAGTGGTTATTACAACACAACCGATACTACAGGAGCAAGTGGTTGGGGCATTACCGAGCCAGCTGCTAATGAAGGTTTACTATACCAATGGTCTGCTGCTATGAACAACAGCATGACCGAAAGAACCAAAGGAAACTGCCCGGCAGGTTACCATGTACCCTCTGATTGCGAATGGAGCTTTTTAGAGCACGGCTTGGGTATGAGTTTGTCAGAAAACGCTATATCAGGAGCTTGGAGAGACAACACAGCAGGCGGTGGCAATGTGGGCAGTAAAACCCGCAGCCAAGGTACTGGCAACAACAACGCCTCTGGTTTTGCTGCCTTGTTGTCTGGCTACCGCAATACTAATGGCTCGTTCGTCCATCGCACGGCTTTCGGGGTCTGGTGGTCGTCCTCAGCATCGGGTGCGTCCGGTGCCTTCTACCGAGGACTGAGCACAGGCGACCCTGGCGTGGGCCGCTACGCACACAATAAGGCTTTCGGTTTCTCTGTTCGTTGCCTCAAGGATTAGATTTATTTGAATTTTGATTTATTCAAGGCAAAATAAATCATTAATGAGCCCCGCAGGGTCGATTTTTTTTACATACAAAAAATCCGTCCCGTTTGTCATCCCGACGATAGGAGGGATAGCATTAGAAACTCAAACTTGTATAGTTAGAATAACTAATGGTATTTTTCCTATCGTCGAAATGACAAACTGCTTAAAAAAGTTACACAAAAGATTTATGACAATTTTAGAAAAAACAATTCTTCAAAATCAAAATCCAACAAAGGTTTATCTTTTCAAAGAAGGTATATTTTACAAGGTTTACAATGAAGGAGCTTTTTTAATGAAAGATAAAAATTACAAAGAGGCTGAAAAAAGAAATACATTCAAAACATCAATAAAGGATTTTCATTTTTAGGTTGTTATATTTTACCCTATCGAAAATAGATAGGAAAAAGAACAAAAAATGGAATATTTGACTGCATAAACAAAATTAATAGCAACTTTCCAATTACTTTAAAAACCGAATTAGAAAAACTACAATCCTATTGCAGTTCGCTCAAACATCATAATTGCTACAACTTACAAAAAGCAATAGACTTAATATTGCCTTTGACATTATCAAAACATAATTCATTGCGGTTTGCAAAAACAAATTAAAAACAACAAAAATGATAAAATACATCTTTCTGTTCATAACAACTTTGGTTTTCTCACAAACCCAAAACCCGGCAGCCCAAGATTCCATCCGTATTAGCGGACACATCAAAAACAACACAAAATTTGCGAAAGTAGTGGTCAAGAAATTTGGCATAGGCAGTTTTGACATTGCTGCCGTACCCATAAAAGAAGGCAAATTTAAAATAGCCGCACCAGTAGACATTGAAACAGGAGTGTATCGGTTACAATACAGCCAAAGCAGTCTAAAAGAATTTGTAGATGTAATTATTGACGGCAAAGAAAAAAATATTGTCTTTGAAATTGATAGTAACAATCCCGAAAAACTACCAATTTTCAGTCAATCGGAAGAAAATAAAAAATGGTACACCTATTTACAAAACCAACAAAACCGACTTTATAAAATTGATTTATTAAGCCGGTTTATCAATCAATATCCTACTAATAAAGATTTGATTTACATACAAACCACAACAGCGTTCAATAAAGAAAAAGCCATTTATAAAACAGATTATAACAGTTTTATAACTAAAAATAAAAATCTATGGGCTGCCGAAATGGTTAAAAATCGTCCAGCAATTTTTTCAAACCCAACCGATTTTATAAAAATTCAAGATTTAGATAAAAGAAATTCAATTTTCAAAAATGTAAATACCAGTAATCCAAAACTGATCAACACCCCTTTATATACCGAACATATTTTAAACTATTTAAAATATTATATGAACCCCGAAATGGGTTTTGGCGAAGAGGAGCAAGACATAGGTTTCAAAAAAAGTGTTGATACCATAATGCAAAAATTTAGCGGCAACCCCGAAACCAAAAAATTTGCCCTTAAATATTTACAACTCGGTTTTAAAGAAATAGGCAACGAAAAAGTACTACAATATATCGATACAAAATATAAAGAAACCATAGAGCAATGCCAAAATGATAGCGAAAAAGCCGAGTTTGACAAACGAATGAAAGGATATGAAGCAATGAAACCAGGCACACCCGCACCCAATGTTTTTTTTGATGACAAAACAGGTAAAATA
Organism: Acetofilamentum sp.; assembly: GCA_020720705.1. GTDB lineage: Bacteria > Bacteroidota > Bacteroidia > Bacteroidales > JAADGE01 > DYOJ01. The sequence goes on along the minus strand of DYOJ01000370.1, from coordinate 427 downwards.
ATTTCCCTAACCGATTTGCCAAAGCAAAAAACAATAATAGCCTTTTGGGCAAGTTGGTGCCCCAATTGCGAGGAGCAAATGCCAAAACTACAGGAATACATTAAAAACAATCCACATATTAACGCAATAGCCGTAAGTCTTGACGATGATCAAACCGCTTATGACCAAGCTATAAAAAAATACCAAAACCTATACCACACCTGCGATTTTCAAAAATGGAAAGGAAAAACAGTAAACGATTATTATATTTATGGCAGTCCAACATTTATTTTGCTCGACAGTCAAAGTAAGATAATAGGAAAATTTGCCAGTTGGGAAAACGCATTAAAAGAATTAGAAAAAATATAACCTTCTAACTTTTAACTTTTAAACTTTTAGAGGTCAGTAGTTAACTGCATATTAATTTTGCTTGATAAATTTTATCAAC
>DYOJ01000369.1 GCA_020720705.1 Acetofilamentum sp. | reverse complement strand
ACAATGTTTTAGAGTCTGTTGTCTGTAATCTGACGTCTTAAATCTAATATAATAATCAACATCATAATTGATTTTTTCGAAAAAATTAATCATCGAAATTCGTATTTTTGTCTAAATTCTAAAATCATTCACAACTCATGGAAAAATATGATTTATTGGTTATCGGAAGCGGAGCTGCCGGATTTTCGGCTGCCATGCGTGCGGTTGACTTCGGGAAATCGGTTTGTATTGTTGAAAATTCCGAGATTGGCGGAGCCGGAATCATGAAAGGAGCACTCACCTCTAAAACTTTGTGGGAATTGTCAGCAGATTATTCTGTTGCCGGACGCACGGACAGGGGATACCGAGCCTCAACAATAAGTGTTGATTTTCAGAAGGTTAAAGATACAGTAATCCTTGCTGCAAAAGAAAAACAATATCAAATTCTTTCGCAGATTGAAACTTTCTCAAAAGAAAAAAATATACACGGAAACCTTTGTTTGAAACGAGGAAAAGCAAAATTCATTAATAGAACCTGTGTTCAAATATCATACGATGACGGTCAAACAGAACAAGTTGAGGCAGAATATTTTGTTATCGCAACAGGTTCACGTCCGCGCCCGCATCCGGATTTCAAAACAGACGGAATTCGGATTTTTGATTCGGATACAATTTTGAATCTACAAAAATTTCCGAAAAGCATGGTCATTATCGGTTCGGGAATTATCGGATGCGAGTTCGCAACGGTATTTTCAAATTTTCAACAAACAGAAGTTCATCTTTTGGACAGGTCAAATCGTGTTATCCCTTATGAAGATGACGATTTAAGTCAATTTGTATCTGACAGTTTAGAGAAAAACGGCGTGAAAATTCATCACGAAGCAAGTTTACGCACCTTGCGCAAATTTGATGACAGGCTTGAGGTTGTGCTTGATTATGAGGGCGGATACAGCAGAGTGATTGAGGTAGAAACAGCCCTTGTAGCCATCGGGCGTATGCCGAATACAGAGGATTTGGGTTTAGAAACCATCGGATTTTCCCCTGATAAGCGCGGCGTTTTGGGAATGAATGATTTTTGTGAATTGGACGGAATCGGAAAATGTAACATTTATGCCGCCGGAGATATTACAGGGCACGGACAGCTCTATAACATAGCACAATTGCAAGGCAGATATATTGCGGAAACGATTTTCGGTGAAGTAAAATTTCCTATAAGTTACGAAAATATGTCCACATTGATGTTTTTCAAACCGGAAGTTGCAGCTGTCGGTTTTAATGAAAAGCAAATTCAGCACAGAAAAATACCGTATCGCGTGGCATATTATTCCAATGAACTTGTAGCACGAAATATTGCGATGCGAAATACTCGCGGGTTCGTAAAAATTATGGTCAGTGCAGACGGTAAAAATCGAATTCTGGGTATGCGAGCCGCCGGTCCGCAAGCTTCGGCATTTATTGTCTCCGTTGCCCACTTAATAAATGAAGACGACGGATTGAATCAAGTTTACAAAACTGTACACCCTCACCCCGGCGTATCGGAAGGATTGGAAGAATGTTTACGATTATTTGAGCACAGTTCGGTATTTAAGCCCAAAGCATTTCCGGAATTTATCAAATACAACGAATGGTATCCGAATGATTAAAGAATCCGGCCTAAAAAGCCATCAAAAACGAAGAGTTAAAATAAATTTGCATCATATTACTTTTAACAATTTTGACAAATGATAGAATTTCAACAATATATTAAAGACTTGCAATCAGAACCGATTGAAAGTATTACCGAACACTCCAAACGTAGAAGTTTGGAAAATCTTATAATTGCAATTGCTGAAACTTCTCAAAATAAAGATAAAATTAAAATTCTGCACGAACCACGCAGAAAAGAAAATTATGGAGCACCGGATTTTTTGATTTATACAATTAATTCGATAATTGGATATGTAGAAAATAAAAAAATCACTGAAAATCTTGACAAAGTTTTAAAGTCAGAACAAATAAAAAAATACCGTGAATTATCTCAAAATATTCTATTAACCAATTATTTAGATTTTGTCTGGATTAAAGGAGATTTAATTGAACGTGAAACACTTTGTTACCAATCTGATTTAGAAAATCAAAAATTCAAACTTGATAACGACCGAATTGAAAAAGTAAATATACTTGTACTTAAATTCTTTTCGCAAGAACCAAAGGGAATTGCAACACCAAAAGAATTGGCTCTTGCGCTTGCAATAAGAAGTAAAAATCTAAAAGTTTATTTAACAGATGAACTTAGCAGACAAGATTTAGAAAATAATAAAGGTATGCTTTACGACCTTTATGATATTTTTAAAAGTCATATATTTAACGAATTAACAATTTCAGAATTTGGAGACGCTTTTGCTCAAATGTTAGTTTATGGTTTATTTCTTGCCAAATTAAATGCGGATACAAAAGATGTAACTTTATCAAATGCAAAACAATACATTCCTTCAACATTTCAATTAATTCAAGAACTTGTCAGATTTCTTGACCAATTAGATAATCCTGAATATTTAGAAACCAAATGGATAATTGACGAAACAATTTCCATTATGAATAATCTTGACTTATTTGAACTTAAAAAGTTATTAACATTTTCAAAAAAAGTAAAAGATAGTGAAAATATTGAAACCGACCCATATATTTATTTTTACGAAACATTTTTATCGGCTTATGATAGCGGATTAAGAAAATCGAAGGGCGTTTATTATACACCGCCACAAGTAGTTAATTTTATTGTTCGTGCAATAAATGACGTTTTAAAAAACGTATTTAATATTTCAGACGGCTTCGCCGCCCGAAATAGTGTTACTGTTTTGGATTTTGCAACAGGTACAGGAACATTTTTATTAGAAATTTTCAAACAAATTTTTGATACTTTGCCGACAGACAGCAAAGCCAAACGAGATTTATTAATCAAAGAACATATTCTAAAAAACATTTATGGTTTTGAGTATCTTATTGCACCATATACAATTGCACATCTAAAATTATCACAATTTTTAAAAGAAAATGATTATATATTTCAAACAAACGAACGTCTTCAAATATTTCTAACAAACACTCTTGAACCAATAGACAAACAATTAAAAATTCCGTTACTTCCGGCATTGACAAAAGAAAGTCAAAGTGCGCAAGAAGTAAAGGATAAACCTATTCTTATTATTACAGGTAATCCGCCTTATTCGGTAATTTCAAAAAACAAAGGAGAATGGATTAGTAATTTAATTGAAGATTATAAATATGTCGACGGAGTACATTTTAACGAAAGAAAACATTCATTACAAGATGATTATGTGAAATTTATTCGCTTTGCGCAGGATAAAATGGAAAAAGTTGAGCAGGGAATAATTGGAATAATTACAAATCATTCATTTTTAGACAATCCTACATTCAGGGGAATGCGCCAAAGTTTGATGACAACTTTTGACCAATTGTATTTTATTGACTTGCATGGAAATGCCAAGAAAAAAGAGAAAAC
>DYOJ01000011.1 GCA_020720705.1 Acetofilamentum sp. | reverse complement strand
TTATCAACGAAATAAACCTCAATTAATTAGCTGATTAGCTGATTAGTTGATTAGCTGATTAGCTGATTAGTTGATTAGTTGATTAGTTGATTAGTTGATTAGTTGATTAGCTGATTAGCTGATTAGCTGATTAGTTGATTAGTTGATTAGTTGATTAGTTGATTAGCTGATTAGTTGATTAGCATACTTCGGAGTTTCAGCTACGCTCAATGACCACGCTCGGTAACCGCCGCTCAACGACCGAAGCTCAGCACATCGCATTTTCACATTTTCACATTAACACATAAACACATTAACACAATGGCAACACAAAGACAAAAAAAAACAATTCTACAAGGCGTTACAAGAGAACAGGCAGATAGCGCCTTTGCGGAATACGCCACCGCAGATGCACGTATGCAACAAATCACCTCCAAAATGGATATGCAAATAACCAAGATAAGAGAGAGTTATCAAGACGAACTCACCAAATTGCAAGACAAAAAAAGCAACACTTTTGACGTATTGCAGGTGTATGCCACCGAAAACAAGGAGGTACTTTTTACCAAGAAAAAGAGCGTAGAGAGCACTCACGGTATTTTTGGGTTCCGTACCGGAACCCCCAAACTGAAAACCCAAAAAGGCTTTACTTGGAGCGCAGTTACCAATATGCTTAGGGAGTTTTTACCGGAATACGTGCGTACCACAGAGGAACCAAGCAAGGACAAGCTCCTTGCCGACAGAGAAGTACCTGAAGTGGCAGCACTATTTGAAAAGGTCGGAATCCTTGTTGATCAAGATGAAACTTTTTTTGTGGAAGTTAAAAAAGAGGAAGTGTCAATTAATTAGCTGATTAGCTGATTAGCCGATTAGCTGATTAGTTGATTAGCCGATTAGCAATACTCACTACTCACTACTTAATACTCAATACTCACTACTGAATATGTACAAATTTAACACCATATCCGACACGAGTTTCGTGGTCAACGGCCACGAGATAAGAAAAGATAGTAATGGGGCTTGGTTTGCCAAGCCACCGGTTACCGATACTCAAATGCAAAAAGCAATCAATAACTTTATTTTATCCTTAGAAAATGGAACATCAGACCATACACGACCACAACTCCAACGCCCATCAGAGAGAAAAAGCGATCAAAGCACTTAAAATTGCAAAAGAGATGGAAGCTATAAAAATCCAAAAAGGAGCAAAATACATCAGAACAGATAATCGAACAGAAATTTTAAGAAATGACAGTAACAAAAGAGCAAATAATAACCATTCACGTACTGCTACCGGAGCGCATTAAGCGAGATGCTGAGGCAAAGGAAGAACTACTTATGGCAATGACCGGTAATCCGGAAATACGCAGTACTACGAAATTGACCTTTGACGAGGCCAATGACCTCATTGCCTCGCTTGGAGGTAAAAGGCATTCGTATGACCACTGGGCAATCTTTGACCGTAATAACGACCAACATAGGTACATTATGTCCTTAATGATACAAGTAGGTTGGAGTAATTATGAGGTTAATTTAGGAAGACATCTGGCAGATATGAAGCATTTAAGCGAGTTCTTAAAGAGTGAGAAATCGCCCTGCCAAAAGAAGCTAAAAGACATGAACGTCTTAGAAACTTCAAGGGTAATCAGAGCCCTTGAAGGCATCTTAAAACACAATTTAAAATGAACTTAAAAAACAATAAAATGAAAACAAAACAGCAGCCGAAATCAATCATGACTTTCAACAGTTTTTTAAAGTGGATGGAAAAAATAAGCAACATTTATACATCTGATTTATTGTCGGACAACGACAGATTCGTAAACCTCATGGAAAAATTCAAATACTTAGACAATTAGTTGGGTTAATAGTTGGTTATCCCTGTTCATTTAATCGGTAAGATCTCTGCATATCGGAGTATAAGCGTTCGAGTCGCTTACAGGGAGCATTATAAAGTTAAAAGTCGTAGTGAAACGAAGACCACGCATTGGGCGTGGTTAAAAGTCGTAGTGAAACGAAGACCACGCATTGGGCGTGGTTAAAAGTTAAAAGGTGGTTGAGTGATTTTCTGAAACCCAAGTTGTGAGTTAAAAAAATGCCTTTTTGAAAATTGTACCGAAACCACCGCAGTTAAAAATTAAAAGTTAAAAGTTAAAAATGAGCAATTACAAACAAACACCAAAAGACAAAAATTACACAGAGCTGCTGCAAGTAGCCGAGATGTACCGAGACCAGATGCTTGGCAATCCTGCCGAGCATTCCATAGCATATACCGTTTGCGATGTGGCAATAAAGAACTATTACAAGATAAATCCATGCCCGCACAGGTGGTTAAAGGCGATTAAGCCCGTAAAAACAGCTTGCGGCTGCGAAACCACCGTAATCGTGTGTCAAGATTGTGGGACTGATATGACAATACCGATAACCGATTGTTAATGTGCCAATAATCCAATGAATTAATAACCTATTTAACAATGAGTAAAATAATATCAATAGACCAATTTCAAGATTACGTGGACGAATTTTTTGAGCCATGGCGATTTTTAGGAAGTTTTAAGGACGAGGACGAGTTTGCTGAATGGCTAGACTTGGGATCCATTGACGACCTGCAGAACCTGTTGGGTGTGTTTGCCAAATTCCGGTGGGCAACCGATATGGTATTGGAGGCTATCAACCGCAAAATGACAATTAGCTAATTAGCAGATTAGCAGATTAGCTAATTAGCGGATTAGCAGATTAGCGGATTAGCTAATTAGCAGATTAGCAGATTAACAGATTAGCGGATTAACTAATTAGCGGATTAACAAATTAGCAAATTATGAATACATCTGTACATTTTCACAACACACCCGGCTATGAAGGAGCGGAACTGTAACGCCGCACCGTGCGGGCCGTTAGACAATCGGACAAAGTACTTGCCATAATGGAGATAACCGGAAGACCTATGAGTGCTGAAGATATTATGCAGTATTATGATAACCGACATACACCACTTACATCCATTCGCCGCTGCCTGACAAACTTAGCTTATGAGGGAAAAATTGAAAAAGCAACACAGGTGATTGGAAAATACGGAGTTAAAATTTATCAGTATAAAATAATTTAAAAATGTGGAAATTAACAATACTCAATGAACCTAAAACCGCAACTGATTTAAGAATTATTTCTATTCTTAAAGAAATGAAAGATTCATATTCATGGGATTCGGAAAGTTTAAAAGAACATTTTAAACTTTTAGTAAAAGAGATATCAAGAAGCAACAACTTTTCAGCCGATTTGATGTATAAAGTTACACCAATAAATAATAAAAGTGTTGATGTTTGGAAACTAGACGTAAAGGGCAATTATAAGCGAAAGATGGTTAAAATGGATTATTATGAGTGATATAAAAAAAAATTGGACATCCTCAGAGGATGCTATTATAATAGATAGATACCCGACAGAAGATACAAGGGAGATAGCCACACTACTCGACCGCACCTATAGTATGGTGCTCAACAGGGCATTTACTCTCGGCATCAAAAAAACAAAAGAGTATATGCAAAAAAACGGTTACAGAGTACAAAAATTCGGCGTATCTACCCAATTTGTAAAAGGGCATAAACCGGACAATAAAGGAAAAAAACAAACAGAATATATGAGCCTGGAAGCGATTGATAAAACAAAAGCCTCTCGCTTTAAAAAAGGGCAAAAGCCGCACAACGCGAAACCGAACTATTATGAGTCAATTCGAAAGGATAAAAATGGGCATGATTATATCTATATTAAGGATCCAAATTATAAGGTAATGGTGGGTAAGCATGTATATATATGGGAATTGCACCACGGCAAAGTGCCTGCGGGACATAATATTATATTCAAGGACAACGATACCAAAAACTGCGTTATAAAAAATTTAGACTGCATTAGCAATGCCGAAAATATGAAGCGTAATTCACTACATAATTACCCCAATGAAATAAAAGAATTAACACATCTAAAAGCGGCGATAAATCGCCAAATTAATAAACACTCAAAAACAAAAACAGATGACAACTCAACAATTTAACGCACTCACATCACTTAAGGGAGAGAGAAAATTTGAGAATAAAATTTACGACTTCACTCATTTTAAAGAACTGACAAATGGAATAAATGTAGTTGTATATTCAAAAAATAGAGTATTTACCTTATTACACTCTGAAATTGACCAATTTATTAACAGTTTAGAAGATGTGCCCGAAAAACCAAAAACAGAAATGGTGAAATCTGTAAAAACTGAGGTAAATACAATTGTAATGCCTTCTGAAAACATTGAGTTAAAACAGATTTTAATAGACACACTCAGGTCATTAAAAGAGACGCCCACAAAAGAAGTAATCGGGCGAGCTGCCGCAGTTGTGAATGTGGTTAATTCGATGATAAACCTGCAAAAAACAGAAATTCAGATTTATAACATTCAAAAACGTATCAATGGGAGCAGATAACGTATCGGGGCTTTGCGAAGGCTCATTCCCGATAGACCAAAAATTATTGGCTTTATCTTGGAAGCAACCATTCGCAACCGCAATGCTATATGGAAAAATAGAAACCCGAACATGGAATACAAAAGTGCGTGGATGGGTGTTGATATGTACAAGTTTGAAAGCATACAGCAAAGACATTGAACACGAACTTTGCGGAACAGATTTATATTACAAGATGCTGAGGGCAATGAATAAGGATAGTGGAACACTTGATTTGAATGGTTACGCAATTGCGATAGGTAGATTAGTTGATAGCCGAAAGATGAAGCCCGAAGATGCAGACAAGTGTTTTGTGAAATGGAGGGAAGATTTGTATTGCCATGTTTACGAAGATGTGAGGCAGATAAAGCCAATAATTTGGAAAGGAACGCAAGGATGGAAAGAGGTAACGGAAGACATCAAAAGAACGATAGAGGTTATTTGAGCTTGCCCCCAACATCCGTATAGATGAATGTTTAAATATTAAAGTTAATTAACAATGCCAAAAATAACCCAACATAACATCATAGATGTATCAGTTACCAAATTTCTAAACCAGTGTACTCCGGAGGAGCTTATGGAGTTGGTAATATTGCTCAACTCAAAAAAGTATCAATTTATCATAGAAAATCACCTAAAAAAGCACCATGAGCAAGCCTTACCAACCCACCGGGACAATTTATAGGTTTATAATTATAAAGGACAGTAATATTGAAATTTACATAGGCACCGAAAAGGGCATCAAAGCCTATCAACCCGATAAAATTATCAAACAAGCATTAATCCATGAGCACTACACAATACCACTTAGAGATACCCAGCAGCCAATCAAAAATGAAATTGACTTACCAAAATGGCAAGTTAAAGAAATTGGAGCTAACCATGAAGCAACCCACACCAGAGCAATGGAAACGCATAGGTGATGCCGTTCCTATGAACGAATTTGCCGTAGCGGACTTTGCTAAGTATTACGAAGGAAAATTGATATACACACCTATCAATATCGAAAAGTCCACTCACGCCCTCTTTAAGGAGGCGTGGTTCAGCTTCTACTACAAAGAAAGCAACGGCATAGAACCAAAGTTCACGCCCACCGATGCCAAGCAAATCAACGAAATTATTAAATACCTCACACAGATAGCAGGCACAGAACTAGAAGCACTCACATTATGGCAGCAAATACTTTCAAACTTTCACCTGTTGTCCGACTTCTATAAAAAAAACAAAGATTTAAAACTGATAAACTCAAAACTCAATGCCATCATCCACCAAATTAAGCAAAACGGTACGACCCACTTTGGGTCAACTGACCGCAGTGTCCAATTATAGAAACAGCGAAGTAGTCAAGCACTACGGCGGCATGACCATGGATATCGCTCTGCAAAGTACGTCGCCAAGCATTGGCGTCATCAGCCGGGAGCATGAGGAGGCTGTTAGGCTCTCTATTACCAATATGATGGTAGGCACATCCTTATATTTCGATACACCGCTCCAAGTGGCACAGGCTGAGATAATAGCCGAGGAACTACTGGGCAGTTATGACTACCGACAACTACGGTTAGAAGATGTGTGGGCTATCTGTACAGAGCTGAAAGAGAAAGAAATATACAAGCTCACACCTGCCCGTATTGTGAAGCAAATACACGAATATACCGACCGCCGCATAGCACGAGCCATACAACTCAGTCAAGAAGCCTGCGAGTATCACAAAGCCCAAACCGGAGAAAGTAATATAGACAAGCGCATTTTAGGAAGTGCCAGACAACCGGAGCGGAGTAACGAAATAGTGGCGAAAAACAGAGTGTGGATGCAGCAGTTCAAATAAAGTTTAATAACAAAGAGAAATAATATGATAACAAAAGAGACATTAATTATTTGGGGCTTTGAGGAGATAATTTCAACCATTTACGAGGCCGACTTTTCCTATGATTATTTTGCAATGTACATCAAGGAACACATCCTTGTTTGCACCATTGAATATGACAAAGATGGGAAATACATAAAGCATTATTTTGATCTAAATGACCGTGAACTCACAAAACGAGACTTGACAATTGAGGATATTAACTTATTAAAAACAATATTATGAAACCAATAGAACAAATAAGCATGGAAATAACCCCAAAGGCGGTTATACTACTGGCATTGGGAGGCTATTCTGCGGGCGATAAAGCCGAAAAACAAGCCGAAAAAATAACAGATGATTTGTTAAAGTTCCTAAAAAACAATGAAATGGAAATAGGAATCCTCCATAAAGACGGTAAGCAGCACTTGCACTTTTACGCAAAAAATCCGTAAATATTGGCAATGATAGTAGTCATACGCTCAAAGGTTTCCAAGGGCAAAGCGGGTTTCAGGTTTTTGAGTTCTGCATCTAAGAGAGCTATATTTTTATGCAAAATTTCACTCTCGGCGGTGTAGCCCCCTTTTTGAAGCCACTCTTTTACCTTTGGACTTATCAGAAAAAGAAAAGCAGTTCTGCGGTCATTAAAACCGGAAATCATGCCGTCATAGATAAAAATGGAAAAAAGACCGTGCAGGTCGTCATTTGACAGGTCAAGGTCAAGACACATTTGTTCTACATCTGCCCTAACCAGCGCATCAAGACCGCCCCTTTCCATAAGATAAATAAGGGCTTCGTCTTTTTTTTGAGGGGTGAGTTTTTCGTATCGCATCTCTTTTGATTTATAAATATTTAGCAAATATATTAAAAAAACAACTCTATATTAAAAATTAATTGTATGTTTGTCGAGCAAAACTCATTCAGAACAATCTGAATAATTTATCGAAAATAGGGCTACTCTGTTATGAGAAGCAAACCCGAAAGGATGCTGACCTTCCAAAATGGATGAGTTTTGCACTCTAACGCAGGGTAGCCCGCATACATTTAACAGCAAGATACAATGAATGCAACACAAACCATCCAAACAGTCGTACTGAACGACCATCGTTTTGCCGTAGAGGAACGAAACGACAACATGAGTTTTAACCTTACCATGATGAGTAAACATTATGGTCCATTGAAAGCCCCAAGGCAATGGTTTAGAACCGAATCCGCAAAGTCTTATTTAGACGCGTTAAGCAAAGTGCATAAATGCACTTTGGCTGATTTAGTGGAAGTTAGAAAAATTAGAAAATTTATTAAAAATTATATCCCATATTAAAAATTAATTGTATGTTTGTCGTTCTGAAACCGTTTTGTGAGCAATCACAGACAAAATTTATCGACAATAAGGGCTGACCGCAAGGGTAGTACTTCCGAAAGGGGCACAATTCCATTCACAAGATGGTTTCAGAGCCCTAAACGGGAAGCCCGCATACATTAATTCTGAAATACAATGAATGCAACACAAACCATCCAAACAGTCGTACTGAACGACCATCGTTTTGCCGTAGAGGAACGAAACGACAACATGAGTTTTAACCTTACCATGATGAGTAAACCTTATGGAAAGGAAAAAAGTCCCGGTAACTGGCTAAGAACCACACTTGCACAGGATTATCTCAAAGTACTTCCCGTAACGCTTAAAAGCGACACGGCACAAAATCAAGTAGTTACAGAATTGGTAGAAGTAAGACAGGGAGGTATCCCTGAAAGACAAGGTACCTGGGCTAACCATTATCTAATAGCCATCGAATACGCACGATGGCTGGAACCTAAATTTGCCATTGAGGTAAATATGCTATTTCATGATTATGTGACAGGAAGGATAAAGGCAACACAACCCTTTTTAGGCGTTCCCCCCGTAATGGATGGTACTAATCCTTATTACAATTATTTAGAAGTCTTGAAAGCCTTGGGGCGTAGTACCAAAAGCGGTTCTGTTACTGAGCGTAAGCGTAAATTTCCCAATCACTTTAAAAAATTCTTTGGGCGTAACTTTATCACCAAAGAATATGCCGAGTTATTGCAAAAGCAACAAGAGGTGATTCAACTCGGGTTAGATTTGTTTAATGAAAATACTTTTTTAGTATGAACCCAAAACCTGACAAAATAGAAGCCCTACGCCGAGAACTCGCCGAAATAAAGGAGACTTTGGCACATAGAAAAGAGGTGAGCAAGTTGCAAACCGAGCTCATAGACCACTACTATAAACAAGCATTTATAGAAAAAAAACGGGTGGCAAACCTATTTGTCATCTTTCCGAGTTAAACTAATATCATAAAGCCACGCAAATTGCGTGGTTTTTTTTTGTCAAAAAGTATTGGTTATTATTTTTTACTATCTTTGTAAAAAAACATCAAAAAAAATGATAGTACAAGCAAGAAAACAGGGATTGCATCGCAATAAAATGTTGAGATACAAACTCATCCTCGACCTATACAATCAGTATAAAACTGATGATATTCCTGTAACGGTGGTACTTCGTAAGTATATTTATCCCAGGTATCCCATATCACGCACTACCCTTTATACCGTTCTTTCCACACCTGTGGATAAGTCATTAAAAGAAATGGATGTAACTCCCTATCAGCCCCAAAAAAAACAGGAGAGACAATACAAATTATTTGATTAGCAGTTGTGAATGCCAAAGGTATAGACCACGTTATAGAGTTGCACGCCATCGTCTCTCTTGGCTCGGCTTCTCTTGGTTCTCACCAATACACCTGTATTTTCTACCGGTTTAAAACCCTGCAATTTTTCGTGAATTTTTTGTAACAAATCCTCCACCGCCCACACATCTTCCTTCATAGTATCAGGTGTCATTGCGGAGCTATTGCTCAATTTCAAATCTGCCACCCTCAGCTGTAAGGTTGCCGTTGCTTCTTGTCGTTCCATAGGTGTGGCGGTTCTGTCTTTGCCTATGTTAGAATAATCTGCGTTGGCAATATCAATCAAAGCACAGGGCCACAGCACAGGAAAATGAGGCGAGTAATAATCTAACTGTCCCCAATCTTCATCCACGTAGCGCAGCTCAGGTATGGACTGCAATAATGCTGTAATGTTTTTTAAAATGGTTTTCATAATGTTAATTTGATAATTAGCTAATGTGCTAATTAGCTAATGTGCTAATTAGCTAATTAATAATCATTTTTTTAATATAGATTTAATATAGGTTTCAACCTCCTTTAAATTGTCGTTAAATACGTTTTCAATAGACTGTTTCACCAGTGGGTGATTGCCTATAAATTGGCGTTGCGGTATCTTTATTTTTGTGCCTACTTTCATCAAGGCAAAAATTTTATAGCCCTCGGCTTCTTTGGTTAATTTGGTGTTTCGCTTTGTTTTTTGTAAAGATTTTGTTTTTATGCTAAACATTTGAGCGTTGGTAGCTTTATAATACATTGCCCACCAGAAGCGTTTCATTTTTTCGGTAACCACTATTTCGCCTCCCTCGTTGTGGATAGAGGCATAAGGCACGGAACTAGTCCACCGGATGCTGTCTCCGGATATTTCCGAGTTGATGCTTTTACGCAGCGTACCTGAGCGCATCATCAGCGAGCCACGGCTTACAGGATGTGCGGTTTCTTTCCAACTCGCGTTAAAAAATGCTTTACGTTCAAAGTTGCGGTCAAACTCATCAGAGAGCTCCACCTCCACGTCTTTGATTATTTTTTTAAAAATATCTTGCATTTTGTTTAAATGTTTGTATATTTGCAGAGAGTTTATGAATCTTAATGTTGGGATTGAGGCCCGATTGAGTAAGTTTTTTAAACTCTTTTTTATTTTAAAAGATTAACGGCGTAGGGCTTTTCAAATTTTCCGTTAATTTCCTCCGTATTCAACCTGAATTTTTTATCGTTCCATGTAAATTTATAATAATGAAAATTCGTTATCCCTTTTCTTAATTTTCTTTCATAATTTTTAGCATCCGGATTAAGCGGGGCAGTTTCAATATATTTCATTTTTGGCATTAAATTAATAACTTCTTTTGCCACCTCTTTTAAATTTACATCGGTAAGGTGATCACCAATACTTTTAATAGCACCACGAGAAATTAAAACCTCTTTTGTTTTGAAATTATCAAGTGTAAGTTTTAATCCTTGCTCTTTAATATTTTTAACAGCCCAATCTCTAATTTCTATATCTTTTGCTTTTCGCAAGGCTTTTTCATTATCAGAAAACATTGACGAAATACCGGGTTTTATTACACCCGCTCCCACCACTTTGCTATACGCATTATTCTTAGGGAAAACCACTTGTTCCTTTCCGGGATTGAATCGGAAAATTTCTAATTTGTTTTTACCGTCTTTGCCTATTTGCGTGGTGGCGGCTTCTCCTTTTTTAAAGGCTTCGGTGCTATCGCTCATCGGGTATTTTTCGGGTCGCACTGATACGGTGGTGCATCGGCATCTCCACCCGTTAGGCGGGTAATAATGCGACCAAAACGGGTCGGACTTTGGTAAAGTGGTATCGTGCAGGGCAGCGTGGCTTTCTCTTACCCGCTCGTCTCCGGCGGTGCGGTATTGCAGCCAATAGTTGTCATCGGCATTTCGGCTACGCTCAATGACCTCTCGTTGCCATTTGTCAGCCATTATACTGCTTTGTTTGGCAAACTCATATTCAGCTTCTAAATAGTTGACGTTATAAGTTTGGTGCAACTTTAATACTTCCTGTTTAAAATCGAACCAAGGGCGTATTTTTTTATCGGCATTTAAAAGCAATCTCGACGCCGCCTCGGTCAGCTCGGCGTGGGTTTTAAAAGCGGAAAAAAGGAAAGTATCTTGTTGTAGTTTTCTGAGCAATGTGCCATCGACCACATTGTCCTTAATGCCAAAGTTCAATACTTCGTAGGTGCTTTCTATCGCTTTTTTAAATTCAGGCTCTTTGGCTAAATCTTCGGGTTTGTAACCTTTGTTAGTATATAGCTTTTTAAAGGCGTTTGAAAAAGACTTTAAAAGCCCTTTCGAGAATTGTTCCAATGGGTTTTTACCTGCGGCTAATTCGGCGTTATGACTGTGCTCAGCGATAGCTCCTCCACAATCATGGCAAACGCTGTTATAGAGATAATCTAACCTATTGTGTAATCCCAAAAAGTAAGTGTTGGGGCTGATCCCCGCCCCTAAACGAAAAAACTTTCGGGAGCGGTGTTATTGTTTTGTTGTAGCGGTGCAATTGCTTTTTTAGCCTCCACTTCCAATCCGAATTTATCTTTAATCCACTCGGGACTTATGTCGTAATGGTTGAGGGCTTCCGTGGTCATTTTCCACAATTGGGTCAAGTCTTCTGCTTGTTCAAATTCGTGGGTTATCTCTCCCTTTAAAACGCCGATTCGTATGAGGGCAGGAATTACTTTTGTATTCCACTCTTGCGATAAAAGTCGTAAATCGGCATCAATCAAGGTAAATAACATCACCTGACTGCTTTCTTCTTTGGAGCGGTTGCCGTTCACAGTATCTTGTCCTATTACTGCCCCGTTGATAAGCATGCTCATCTCGGAGTTGCAGAGGTCTATTAGGTTTTTATACACATCGCCATTGGTGCTCACGCCCTGTGCAAAATCAAAATTTTCGCTATCGTCAATAATAAACCAAGCGGCTGCACCCATATCTTCCATCATGGCTTTACCGCGACGCATGGCTTGGGGGTCGGTAGTATTGGTTTTCAGCACCCTTGGCGGTATGCCGTATATCTCGGCAAGCTCACTCCAACAGGAGTGGGCAAAACGTTTAAACAATACGTGTGGCACTGCGGCATTTAATAAGCCCAAGCCGTCTTTTTGTTCAAATTCTAATATCCAAGTACCATACTCCCGGAGCTCTCGGTAGGATATCTTTTTGTCTTCCGTAAAGTCGGGATAAATATTGCCCTTGCCGTCTAAATGGGCTCTTGAAATAGACTTTATTTGCAGTTGATCTTCTACCAAGCTAAGTTCTATTAGAGACGTTTTTCGATAGATAGACCATAGTATTTGCTCGTTAAGCTCTCTTACCCACGGCGCATTGTTGATTAGCAGTGTTTGCTCTTCGTCCACATCGCCTGCCTTGTTTTTTATGACCGATTTAATGGATAGTGATTTTTGCGTTCGATTGTTGATTTGACTCAACAGCAGCGCATCTAATAATATCTCGTCATACAATTGCTGTATGAGGTAATACTTAGGGTTGTCCCCTAACCCTGTCATTTTTATAGCGGTATTCCAACTTGCCACATCTTGGCGTACTCTTGCTACCGATTTTTCTACGATAATGGGAGACAACGGCGCCTTTGCATTGCGTTTGATATTGTGGCTGTCGGCAGCCGACAAATTGATTTTTTTATTTTTTGTCATGGCTTATTCGTGTTTAAATTTTAAACGACTTCCATAGTTAAAGGGGGCAGTGCCTTCGGTATCGGTTTCCGGATTGTCTTCAATTTTTGGCAGGGTGTCAAGATTAAGCTCTCCTTTTGCCAATTGCTTCAACCATCCGATGGCGCGGTCATAGCGTTCTTTTGCTTGTTCGTAGATAATATCAACGTTGGACAGCTCCACGATGTACCATTTAGCTATGGTTACGCAGTAGGCTACCAACAGCGGATTACGCTCTGTACCTGTGGCATTAAATATAGCATTTACATCATAGTTCAATCTTCCATCTTTCCACTCTTTTTTATGATTGGGTGCAAAATAACTACGCATTTCCTCAATGGCGGTCATTAGGGCACGCTCCACAATGGTATCATCTCCCTGCGTGATCTGGGTAATTTGGTAGCCATAAAGGACACTCGGTAAATCTTGTATAGTGATAAACATAATTGTAGAATTTAATATCGTCTGCTTTCTTTTGGAGGCACATAATAGTCGTTATAGTTTTTTGCTTTTTTATTTTCCATGAGCCAAATTGCTCCTTCTAATGAGTCGGGTCCATCCATTACGGTTGCTTTTTCGCTTACCGACAGCATTTGGTCGTGCAAGCGTTCCATATTGGGGTTTGTTTTTTCCTCCACATTGAAAATTAAATTACCCAATCGGTTCAGCGGTTCCAGCGTTCCCTCTATGCGGGAAAACTTTTCGGGTTTTCTACGCGTGTCTTCTGTTATGGGAAGATTGAAGCCGTAGAGTTCCGAATTTTTACGGATGAGCGGCAACAGTACCTGTGAATAGAATGGGTCTTGTAGGGTATTATTTTCAATGTAAATGCGTTTAACATCTACTCGGTTTTCCACTAAGTATAAATGTGCTTCAAAAAGAGCATCAATAAATTTTCCGTTGCTCATTTGGTCGAGCCATACTTTATAAACAAAGTGTTTTCTACCTTTATTTCCCACCACTATAACCGATTTATAGGAGGCTTGTTTTGTTCTGCTTCCCCTGTCCTTGTTTGAGGTTGCAGGGTCGGCATACACTACTACTTGCTCGCAAAATGCCAGCTTTGGAATTTTGGCATAAGTCAGTTCCTTGAATACATCACCCTCACTAATAGGGTTATTATAATACTCTTTTTGTTGCGAGCTCCAGGGAATTTTAGACAGCGTTCGGTCTATTTTTTCCTCCGTATTTTTTTGGGGCCAAGTCGATTTTCCCTCTTTATCTCTAATATTTATGATCTCCCACTTGTCAGCTTGCTTACCCATTTCAGTAATGCTGCAATATTTAGCAATCACGTTGCCGCAGGCAATCCAAAGCAAGGGCTCCGAAACGGATCGGGTGGCATAAAGAGCTTCGTTAATCCATTTTACTTTTTCTTTTATTCTTTGTGGATTGCGTGTTTCCTCATCGGTATCAATATCATCAACTAGTATTACATCGGGTCTTATTTCCTCATTACGAGTTCCCCGTGGGCTTTGTCCCGCGCCTAATGCACGAAAGGCAACTCCCTTTTCGGTTATAAATTCTCCCGCCTCCCATCCTCCGATACTTTGTTGGTCGCCGTAATCATTTTTAATACGATTGTTAGCTTCAAATTGGACTTTATAGGGTAGCAAAAGCCGCTCGGCGTTATCTTGGGTATTAGAAACCATCAAAACATTTCTCCTTTTGCCTGTAACAGCAAGGTACATCACCTCCATCATGGTGCGTGCCGATTTGGCAAGCTCTCTACTCCAGCTGCGTACTTCGTACCACTCGGGGTTATTCAGTACCCTTTTGGTAGCTGCTTTGTGAAAAGGGGCGGGTTCGGATTTATAGTAAGAAGGAAAATAATAGGCAAACCACTCCTCGGGGTGGGCTTCGAGATGTTTAATTCTTTTCTGCCTTTCGGGTTCGGTTTCTTTTAGGTCAACAGGGGTGCTCTTGGTGGCGTTGTCCCTATACTTCTTCCAAAGCGCTTCGTATTTGCGGTTTTCCGCTTTGCTTGCCACCGGTGCCATGCTGTTATTTTAGTTTAAGTTGAATAAATACGTCAAAATGAGGGATTAATTTTTGGTACATATCAAAGTCAACCGGCTTGATGTAGTCAAGGAATTGCGTAGCCACCTCATAAATTTCCCCGATACTAATCTCGGTTTCCAACTTCTTAATGGAGGTAGTAATAATGGCGATGGTATTAGCCTCTCTGGAGTCGGCTACCTTGTCTTTACGGTTTTTAATCGTATTATTAAGAAACTCCAACTGGTCGTAGAGGTCAGAAATCATTTGTTTTCGGGTAACCAAGAGTGATTTTCTGAGCCTATCCCACGCCTCCGTTTTAATCCAGCCTGCTAATGTCTTTTCCTGAACGCCCACACGTACCGCAATTTCTTTAACGGTTAATTTTTTGGAGTTGTCTAAGAATAATATTTTAGCAAACTCTTTTTGCTCTGTTTTTTTTAAGCCCATAATGATGATTTGATAGGCAAAATTGAGGCTTTAGCGCGACCAAAAAAAAAAATAGTCAAGCTACTCAACACTTGCGTCTAATTGCTGCACAGAAGTGGTTAACAACTGCACAACTTTTTGTACAACAATTCAATAAGTTAAATCTTTGTACTCTCAAAAGCAAACAAATGCCGGACAGTAGATTTATATTTAACGACGAAACTATCATCAATTCTTACGGATTTCGTATTCCAACAAAAGGTATTAAATTAAACCGCTTTGAAAAAAATCCGGTTATGCTGGATATGCACTGGAACGATACATCCTCTGTAATGGGTAAATGGGAAGACGTGAAAAATGAAAATGGGATTTTATCAGGTATTCCGGTATTTGATGTTGAAGACGAGAAAGCCCTCAAATTAAAAGGGAAAGTTGACCGAGGATTTGTCAATTCATGCTCTATGGGGGTAAGGTTTAAAAGAGAAAATCTCACCTTAGACGGGGAGGAATTAGTACTCAAAGAATGCGAGCTATACGAAGTGTCTATTGTAGCTGTTCCCTCTAACCAAAATTCAATTAGGCTTTACGCTGAGGGTGCTAATCAACCTTTATCGGATGATGAGGCTACAAATCTATGTCTATCAATTTCACAAAACTATAATTTAAAAACAGATATAAACATGAAATTCAAATTAACCGATGCGGCGGCTCTTGCGCTTGGCTTTACAGCAGGGACAGAAGTTGACGCCACCGAAATCTCCGCCCACGTGGAGCGAATGCAGGTAAGTCTTACCTCCACAGAGGGTAAATTGACGGCTGCAAATAACGAGATTGCCTCGTTAAAAAATGCACAAGAAACGGCTAAACTTTCCGGTATTACCGCCAAAGTTGACAAAGCAGTTACCGAAGGAAAAATCAATGCCGATAAAAAACAAGCCTTCATTGACTTGGGCGTTGCCAACGAATCATTGTTGGATAGCACACTTGAAGCCCTAACGGGCAAAACCAGCTTAGCAGCCCAAGTATCCAATACGCAGGGTGCTACTGATGTGAAAACGGCAGACGATTTTCAAAAATTGTCCTTAGCCGAGCAAATGGAGTTCAAAAAATCACGCCCACAAGACTATCAAAAAATCTTTAAAATCTAAATATCATGCCACAAAACTTTCCCGAAATCTGGTTGGGTAGAATTATCCAAAACCTCGACAAAAGCGATGAAGGTACATTTCTAAACGGAGTGGACGAAATAGCCGCCGATGTAACGCAAATCAATGCCGGCTCACAGAGCGAACTGAACAAAATTTATGTACCCAATACCGAATTTGAGGTAGATGTATTGATAAACAACAATACCTATCCTATCCCGGTACAGGAGTATGCCGACGGCACTATCGAGATAACGCTCGATAAATTTCAAACCAAAGTAACCACACTCAACGATGACGACGTGATAGGTGCGTCTTACGACAAAATAGATGTGGTTCAAAAAAGCCACACCCGTTCCATTTTGTCTAATCGCTACAAAAAAGCGATACATGCCATAGCACCTGCTCAGAATACGGCCACAGCTCCGGTATTTTTGGCTACCGGTGGCGTTGACGGCTTAACCGATTCAACCGGTCGATTCAGATTGACTTATGATGACTTAGTATCCTTCAAACAAAAATGGGAGGATGCCGGCAATGACGGCGGCGTGTTGGTGTTGAATAACGCCCATTGGAATGACCTGTTGATGGACAGAAAGAACTTTGGAGACCAATTGGTCAATTACAAAGCGGGGACACCTTCGCCTGTAATTTTAGGGTTTGAAATCAGAACCTACGCAAAAATGCCAAGATACAGTGCCACCAACGTGAAAAAAGCATACGGCTCCATCAACGAGACAACTGACAAAGTGGCTTCTGTAGCTTTTATGAAAGAGGGGATTGCCAAAAAAACCGGATTGACCAAGCAGTATTATGTGGACTCTAAGTCCAACCCTACGGGTCAAGCAAACCAATTGGCGTATCGCCACTATTTTGTGGTGGTACCTTACCAAAACAGAAAAATAGGGGCTATTTTATAGTTAATTTGCTAATTAGCCAATGTGCCAATTAGTCAATTTGGAATTAACCTTAAAACTTTGGCAAAGTTATGCTTCGACTTCGCTCAGCAACAGAACTTTGCCAAAGTTATTAAATCATTAATTATGTTAGAACAACTTATATATCCGGCATTATTAGCCCTAGTAACCGCCACTGTAACGTGGTTGCTGGCAAGGCGTAAAAACATTGCCGAGGGCAAGATGGCAGAGGTTGATGTAGATATGAAGTCGGCAGCACTCTACCAACAATTGTTGGACGACGCCATCAAGCGGATCAATGAGCTATTGGAATTAGCCGATGGGCAACGCAAGCAGTTGGCTTTGCAGCGAGAGCAAATTGAGAACCTAATGGAGGAAATGGAGACCTTGACTACGGAAATTAAAAAATACAAACAGCTCAATGGCAAAAGCCAATAAAATAGAATATTTAGTGATTCACTGCACCGCTACCCAAGAGGGAAGATCGGTAACAAAGCACGATATTGAAGAATGGCATTTAAAAGGCAGAGGTTGGGACAGAGTGGGTTATAGTGATATGATCCATCTCAACGGGGTAATTGAAAACTTGACACCCTATAACGATAACGACCTTGTAGAAAGCCACGAGATAACGTGGGGAGCTACCGGTATCAACTCTATTTCAAGACATATTGTCTATGTGGGTGGCATAGATAAAAAGTTAAAACCCAAGGACACCCGCACCGGTGAGCAGTTAGCCGCCATGGAGCGATACGTGAAGCAGATGCTTAAAAAATATCCGAGCATCAAAATAGCCGGACACAACCAATTTGCCGCAAAGGCTTGTCCGAGTTTTGATGTTCCAAAATGGTGCAAAATCATAGGTATATCCGATAAAAACATAAAGAAATGAAAAGCGTTTTTCTATTCATATCAGTTATATTCTTAGTGGGTTGTTCCGCAAGGAAACAGGTAGTCCCACCAACAATACGTCAAGTTATAAGGGATAGTGTAACAACAAGTATTCGGTATATCCCGAAAGACACTACCTATTATGTTCCGGCAGATAGCTTGAGTTTGAGTGTATTACTTTCGCAATTAGAGAGCGGGAAACCTGCCATTAAAACAGAAGGTAAGAAAACCATAATCGTGCGGCGAGTAGGTAATGCCATTAGGGCAGACTGCCATACGGAAGCCTATGAGTTAGAGGTAAAATACCAAAATAAAATCATAGAAATATATAAGTCGCATATAAACGAACTGCAAAAAAGCGAAGTTAAAATAGAAAAATATATACCAAAAGCCGCAAAAGTAATGATGTGGCTCGGGATAGGGTTTGTAGTTCTCATCATCATCAGTATAGTATTAACCATTAAATCATTTTTAAAATGAGTAAAATATTTGAACAGCACCCCAAATTAGTGGAATATTTCAAAACCTCCGACGGCACCGCTTTTTTTACGGAAAGTGATGCCAAGAACCACGCCAAAGGATTGGAAAATAAAGCCGTGCTATCGGTTAAAAACCCAAAATTGGTAGATGTTGCCCATGAAGAGGTAACGCAAGACGACACTACGGACGCCGAGAACCAAGCCAAAGCTGATGCAGCCGCAAAAGTGGCAGAGGCCGACGCTAAAGCTGATGCAGCCGCAATAGTGGCAGAAGCCGACGTCAAAGCTGATGCAGCCGCAAAAGTGGCAGAAGCCGACGTCAAAGCTGAGGCAGCCGCAAAAGTGGCAGAAGCCGACGCCAAAGCTGATGCAACCGCAAAAGTGGCAGAAGCCGACGCCAAAGCTGATGCAACCGCAAAAGTGGCAGAAGCCGAATCAAAAGATAAACCATTAAATCCGAAAAAATAATGCTACCAAGATTAGACATACAATTTGACAACGGTAATATAACCAATGTACAGCCGCCACAAGATGGAATATTTGCGTTGGCGGCGAGTGCCGTTGCTGTTGGCTCCACGTTTACGCTCAACACGCCTTACTATGTAAAGAGTATGCAAGATGTGGCAGCATTAGGTATTGTTCCCAGTGTGGACAATTATCGCTTGTATCACGCCTTAGAAAAATTCTTTGCGGAGGCGGGCGATGGCACAAAACTGTGGTTGATTGGCTTTGCCAAAAGTACAAAACCGAGCGATTGGTTTACACTGGTTGACGGCAAGGCACCCATAGAAAAAATATTGGACGCCGCCAATGGTGAAATCAGTGCGGTATTTACCGTATTCTCACCCACCGGTTACACTGTGAATGTGGTCAATGGATTAGATGCTGACGTGATGACGGCAAAACAAGCGGCACAGCAATTAGCAGAAAACTATACCAATAATAAGTATGCTCCTTTCTTTGTGATATTAGAAGGATACGGATTTGACGGCAGCGTGATAAGCCTTGCAAACTTGGCAGAAGGCACGGATAACCGTGTGGCTATCTTTGTGGGCGATACCGAAAAACGAACCGGTTCTGTAATCAACTTTGGTACTGCCACCTACGTTCTTGCGGGAAGACTTGCTAAAATAGGCGTTCATGAGAATGCAGGTAAGGTAAAATTAGGCTCTTTGGAAACATTAAATGCCTATATTGTAGATACCGCAGTGGAGCATTATGACGTGGAGGGATTGCACGATAAAGGATACGTTACGTTTAGAACGCACGTAAGAAAGACCGGTTATTTTATAACCGATGACCCATTGGCAACTGCATTGGACGACGATTATCACTACATCACCCGCCGCAGAACCATTGATAAAGCATTTAGATTAGCACACGGTGTAGCCGTGAATGAGCTGCTGAACGACCTCAATATTACCAACACCGGCACCATTGACCCGCTTTATGCGGCAACCATAGAGGGCGCAGTGGAAATGGCTATTTACAACGGTATGACCGCCAACGGATCGTTGAGCGTTGATACGACTGACCCCAATGACTTAGGCGTAAAAGCAACAATGGATTTATCTTGGAATGTCATAAATACATCCAAAATAAAAATGAGCATCAAAGTAAGACCCAAAGGACAAAATCGATGGTTTGACATCTTGCTTGGATTTAATGTAAATCTAAATGCGTAATCCTATAAAACACACAATATTATGTTTAACAGTAGACAATATGAGTGGGCAGATTTGACACTCATCTTAGGAGGAAGAGATATTACCGGTATTCGTGCCGTGAAATACTCCGAAAAAATAGAGCGCGAAGCGTTGTATGCCAAAGGCAGAAGACCGCATAGCATTCAAAGCGGTAATATCGCTTATGAGGGTGAAATCGAAGTAGTGCAGTCAGAGTATGAGGCATTGCGACAAGCCGGCAACGGCAGCGTGTTGTCGCTCAGCCTCGATGGAATATTTGCCTACGGCAATCCAATCAACGGCGATGCGATGATAATAGACAGAGTAGTGGGCATACGCTTTACCGAAGCCGCTAAAGAGATCAAACAGGGAGATAAGTTTATGACCATAAAATTACCTTTTGTGTTTATCAAAATTAAAAAAATCACTTAGTTAGCTAATTAGCGGATTAGCTAATTAGTTAATTAGCTGATTAGGTAAAGTTTGACAAACTCAATACTCAATACTCAATACTCAATACTCAATACTCAATACTCAATACTCA
>DYOJ01000368.1:1485-3510 GCA_020720705.1 Acetofilamentum sp. | reverse complement strand
CATACGGCGGATTTATGTAAACGACTAATTTCTTGCGTTTTACGGGGTCGTTTATGATTTTTTGCAATGGTGCGGGCAATTTCGTGAAGTCATCGTTCAGGAAATCGAATTGAAACACATGGTCTTCCAACAAATTTGCGCCGTTTTTGATTCTGTCTTTCATAACATCCACGTCTTGTCGGTCGAGCGTGGATGCCCATAAGTTGTATTTGTTGGTCAGCCCTGCGAGCAGGTTTCCGGTGCCGGCGGCGCAATCCCACACGTAATAGTCGTCTTGCCAATCTTCGCCCAGCGTGTCGGCTAAATATTTTTGCGACAATTCGACCCAAATTTGAGGTGTAAAAAAACTGCCTTTTCTCTCCCTAACATCTTGTGGCACAAGTAAATCGCGGCGTTCGATAATGTAATCCCAATACTGCTCCAAGGGCGGACGCTCGTATTTGTTCCAAAATTGCGTGTGTGCTTTTTGGTTGTCGGTAAAATCTGCGCGTTTTGTCGAAAATAAACCGGAGTCGTCTATGATTCTGTCCAATTCGTACAGGTTATTTTTCAGAAGCACGTATAGTTTTTCCTTCAATGTGAAGTTTTCTTTTGCCAACAAATCAGCCAGATAGAAATCGCCGTCAATAATTCCTTTGTTCTTTAAAATTGCCCAATCAACTGATATTGTGGGTTTTACAGCTTGTAGCCATTTGTTGTAAATTGCGATAAAATTGTTCTTATCAATACGTGTTTTTGTAAAATCGAATTTTCCGACAACGAAATTTGTTTTGATAAATTTCCGAAGTTCGTTGTCATCTTTTGTGAAAAAATATAAGAGCGTTTTTTTGTCAAAAATTGCTTTAACTTTCTCGTACACAAGCCCGAACTCGCGTGTGTCGTGGTTGGACGGTGCTACATTCCAATTAAAATCGTTCACGTAAAAAATGTCGTGAACTTCATTGTACGGCACGAACGCAATTTTTTCGGCATCGAACGCGCCGAGCATCGCAGGCGGCAGAAATTTGTCGAACGTGCGCGCTTTGCCGATAGTTAAAATCAACTGAACCAGCGCTTTGTGAATATCGGAAATTCCGCGTTTCGCTTCCGCCCAAAGCAAACTTTCCTGCTCAAAAAGTTCGGCACTTTCACGTTGCACGGACACGCAAAAGTCCACATCGCCGATAATTTTGTTGGTGCTGAAACCTCCAAAAAAATCTTGTGCAACCGTTATTTTGAGTTCTTCTTCGCGTATGTTGGTATTGTAGGGCATTTTTGCTCAGATTTCAGATATTAGATTTTAGATAGCAGTATTGAGACAACAGAATTCAGACTCAAATTTGAGAAATAAATTTAAGTTTCGTTACAAACTTTTAGGATTTCAATTTCTAAGTTTCCGGAAATTCTAAATTCGATGGCTTTTAGGGCTTCGATTCGTGATTTAATATTTGGAAGAATTTCTTTTTGTTTTGCTTTTACTAATATTCCGAGAGTTCCTGTCAGTTTCAATCCTAATTTTTCTGCTTCTTTTCTACCTTTTAAATCGTCTATTATTAGTAAAACATTTTCGCATTCCAAAGCAAGCGCAATCGCTGACGCTTCGCCCTTATCTAAAATTAAATTTAATATTTTTTGATAATTTTTGTTTTGAACTTCATTAATGATAATCCAATTAGGTAGAGGCTCTCCGAATTCAGATGCTATTTCCGGAGTAATATAGATAACACTGTATAGTTCCTTTAGAAGATTAAGTTCATTAATTTTCGACAAGACGATAAGGCAGCTTGTGTCTGCAATAACTAATATTTCAGGCATTTGCAATGTCTTTTTGTAAGTCAAAAATATTTTCGCTAAATACGGAAACTCCATATTTGCCAAGAATTTCTATAAATGTTCGTTTCGAGATTCCGGCAACTTCAGAGGCTTGTCCGGCTGACATAATGCCGTCTTGATATAATTTTGAAGCAAGATACAGTGCGTAATCAAAAAGAGCAGGATTGCTGTTTTCCGGAACTTGTAATTCTATTTTTATCATGTTTTTGAATT
>DYOJ01000368.1:0-1385 GCA_020720705.1 Acetofilamentum sp. | reverse complement strand
ATTTTTTCCAATTCCACCGTAAAATGGCGCATAATTGGGGCTTCATACGTGATATGGAACCCGTGTTTGGCTTCGTGGCGGGTGTCAAAAATGTTCTTTAAAGCTGTAGCAACATATTCCATGTGGTTGTTTGTGTAGGTGCGGCGCGGTATGGCGAGGCGCACGAGTTCGAGTTCGGGATAACGATTTTCGCGCGTAATCGGGTCGCGGTCGGCGAGTATGGTGCCTACTTCTACACCGCGAATGCCGCCTTCGAGGTAAAGTTCGAGAGCGACAGTTTGCGCAATGTATTCTTCCTTAGGCAGTTGCGGCACAAATCTTCGAGCATCTATAAAAATGGCATGTCCCCCGATAGGACGTTGAATCGGGATGCCGTATTCGATGCATTTGTTTCCGAGATATTCCACTTGCTTGATACGCGCATCAAGGTAGTTAAATTCTGTTGCTTCGTCCAAACCTTGAGCCAAGGCGTTCATATCGCGTCCGGACATGCCTCCGTAAGTTATAAAACCCTCATACATAATGTTATACACCGATGCTCTTTCAAAAAGGTCTTTGTTGCGCATGGCAATAAAACCGCCCATATTCACAATCGCATCTTTTTTGCTGCTCATGGTCATGGCATCCGCAAAGGAGAACATTTCGAGCACAATTTCTTTGATGGTTTTATCGGCATATCCGAGTTCTCTGGTTTTGATGAAATAGGCATTTTCGGCAAATCGAGCTGAATCCATCACAACGGGAACACCGTATTTGTCGGCTAATGTTTTGACTTCGCGTAAGTTTTGCATCGAAACAGGTTGTCCGCCCGACGTATTGCAGGTTACCGTTACGATTATCATCGGAATTTGCTCTGCCGGCTTAGATTTGAGGGTAGTTTCCAATTTATTCAAATCCAAGTTTCCTTTGAACGGGTGGATTAATGTTGTGTCAAATGCCTCATCAATAGTGCAATCTATCGCTTTTGCCTTACGAAATTCGATGTGCCCTTTTGTTGTATCGAAATGCGAATTGCCCGGAACAATATCTCCGGCTTTTACAATTGTGGAAAACAAGACATTTTCGGCAGCGCGTCCTTGGTGAGTCGGCAAAAAATACTCGAAGCCCAAGATGCGTTCAATGTTAGCTTTCATTTTATAATATGACGATGCGCCGGCATAACTTTCGTCTCCGAGCATCATTTCCGACCACTGTTTGTCGGACATGGCTCCGGTGCCGGAATCCGTGAGTAAATCTACAAAAACTTGTTCACTCCGGAGTTTGAACAAGTTATATTTTGCTTGTTTCAACCAAATTTCGCGTTCGGTTTTGGTACTTCGGTAGATATTTTCTACCATTTTAATTTTGTAGGGTTCGGCGAATGGAAGTTCCATGTGATTTTTTTT
>DYOJ01000367.1 GCA_020720705.1 Acetofilamentum sp. | reverse complement strand
ATAAACAGTTTTCAGAATATTGAATATCAAATAGATATAAATTATGAACTCATAAAAAAAACAGTATTATTTGTTTCTGTTTTTCAAAAAATCGGCAAACCAATATAGTATTTTTTTACGCCCGTCGGGTATATCCAATTCGGCAAGTTGCATTATCGCGGCACTGTGTCGTTTTTCAATTTCGGCTATGGTTGAATCCTTGATATTTAAGTCTTCAAAAATGTCTTTAACGAACATTATTTTGTCTTGTTCTGATAATTCGATTGAGTTGAGCGCGTAGTTTAACCTTTCAATTTGGAATGTCGAGCCTATTTCAAATGCTTTTAGGAGAAGAAATGTTTTCTTTTCTTCTAAAATATCGCCGCCGATACGTTTACCGAACTGTGCACTCGTGCCGAAAGTGTCCAGCAAATCATCCTGCAATTGAAAAGCCATCCCCAAATCAATGCCGATTTGATATAATTTTTTGGAATAATCATCCGAAGCCCCTCCGCAAACAGCACCGGAGTATAGGCAAGCGGCTATGAGAACCGATGTTTTTAATCGAATCATATTCAAATATTCCGGAATGGTAACATCGTTTCGGGTTTCAAAATCCATATCAAATTGTTGTCCTTCACAAACTTCGAGTGCGGTTTTGTTAAACATATTCAATAATTTGGGCAGATATTCGGCTTTGCTTTTCGACAAAGTGTTGTACGCCATTATCATCATGGCATCGCCCGAAAGAATGGCTGTGTTCGCGTTCCATTTTTTGTGAACAGTCGGGTCGCCTCGTCTCATTTCGGACTTATCCATAACATCGTCGTGCAGGAGCGTAAAATTATGGAAAATCTCATAAGCCAAAGCAACCGGTAGTGCCGGTTCGATATCTTCGTCAAACATTTGACAGGCAGCCAAAGTGAGTAAGGGACGAATACGTTTACCGGAGCGACTAAGTGTATAATTTACAGGCGCATACAAATTCGCCGGCTCTGTAAAAATATTTATTAGTGAAATTTCTTCAGAAATTCGTTTGAGTAATGCATCTGCTGACAACATTTTTTTCTAATTTTCGGCTAAAATACGGAATATCCAAATCTGAACAAAATTTTCAACCATGCAAACGCTTTCAATATCCGATATTATAAAAATTTGTTACGGAGAACAAACATCTCAAACGCAAACGCAAATCACAGAAATTAATACGGACAGCAGAATATCATTAACGAATCCGCCTTCAACTTTGTATGTGGCACTAAAAGGGATAAATTTTGACGGACATCAGTTTATTAACGAACTGTACGTAAAGGGTGTGCGAGCATTTATCGTTTCTTCGGGAACTTATGAATATCCGGAGGCGATTTTTGTTTATGTGCAAGATACATTGAGGGCATTACAACAAATTGCCGCTTTTAACAGGAGCAGATTCTCCGGAATTGTAATTGCGATAACCGGCAGTAACGGAAAAACGATTGTTAAAGAGTGGCTGAATTATTTGTTGCGAGATGAATTTAAGATTGTTCGCAGCCCTAAAAGTTATAATTCACAAGTTGGGGTAGCTCTGTCATTGTTGCTGATAGACAACAGATTCAATTTAGCGATTATTGAAGCCGGAATTTCCGAACCCGGCGAAATGCAACATTTGGAAACGATGATAAAGCCGAATATCGGAATTTATACGGGTATAGGCTCGGCACATCAGGAAAATTTTGCGAGTTATGACCATAAAATTCGAGAAAAATTTTTACTTTTTCGCAATTGTGCGGTTATCATTGCAACAGAGCAAAGCCTGAAATCTATTGAGATTAAACAATATACACATATTTCAGCGTTTACGGATTATGGAACAGATGAAATTCGTATCCCGTTTACGGACACCGCATCCCGTTTAAATGCCGAGACATGTGCCGTTACAGTCAAATACTTATCAGCAAATTTTCATGAAAAAATCCGAAAATTTGAAACCCTTCCCGTTGTAGAAATGCGCATGGAAAATCGGGAAGGCATAAACCGCTGTCGAATTATAAACGACGCGTATAGTGCCGACCTTAACGCGCTCGAAATTGCACTTAACGCCGTGAATACATATTCCGGATATAAAAAACGGACAGTTATCTTATCTGATTTTTTCGGTTCGGGCTATTCTGATTTTCAACTTTACGAACGAATATCCCAATTGTTGTCATCGTCCGATATTTCTCGATTGTACGGTATCGGAACACAGATATCGCAATATTCAAATTGTTTTTCAAATATTGGTGAAACCTTTTTTTTTGCAAAAACAGAGCAGTTTCTAAAAACAGTATCCGAATCCGATTTTGAACACGAATTGATACTTTTGAAAGGTGCGCGAGAATATCGTTTTGAACAAATTGCCGATTTTTTACAACTTGCCAAGCATAGCACAAAAATGGAGATAAATATGCAAGCAATGCTCAATAACTTAAATTATTTTAAGCGTTTAATTTTGCCAAAGACCAAATTATTGGTCATGGTCAAAGCATTTTCTTATGGAAACGGACTTGTAGAAATAGCACAATTTTTGGAACGACATTCGATTGACTATTTGGGAGTTGCATTTTCAGACGAGGGCGTTCGGCTCCGGAAATCAGGCATTAAAGTTCCGATATTGGTCATGAACCCTGATGCCGAAAATTTAGAGGATATTTTTTTGTATAATCTTGAAACAGAAGTCTATAATTTCAGAATCTTAAATAAAATCATTCAGGTTGCCGAAAAAATATCTGCAAAAAAAATATTGATACATCTCAAATTAGATACAGGAATGAACCGTCTGGGTTTTCAGGAAAACGATTTGGACGAGTTCTGTAACTTGTTGAAAAACAATGCACAAATTCAAGTTGTCTCAATATTCAGTCATCTTGCAGCAGCAGATGCTTCCGAGCTTGATAGTTTTTCGGAATATCAAATTTTGAAATTTGAAAAATTAAGCAGGCGAATTGGTAATCGTTTAGGTTACATGCCTATGCGCCACATTTTGAATTCTTCGGGCATCGAACGATTTTCGCGTTATCAATACGACATGGTGCGTGTAGGCATCGGGCTTTACGGTTTTAGTCCGAACAATCAATCTAAATTGGAAAATGTAGCTACCTTGAAATCAACTATCTCACAAATAAAACACATACCGCAAACAGAAACAGTCGGATACAGTCGGAAAGGAACGCTTACGCGAGACAGCAAAATTGCTATCGTTCCGGTGGGCTATGCCGACGGGCTGAGTCGGGCTTTGAGCAATCGTAAAGGGCAAGTACTTATTAATGATACACTTGTGCCGATAATTGGAAATATTAGTATGGATATGTTTGCAGCCGATGTTACAGATTTGGATGTACACGAAGGAGACGAAGTTATCATTTTTGGTGATAAATATACTGCTCAACACATTTCAGATACACTAAACACGATACCTTATGAAATTTTGACAGGTATATCGCAACGTGTCAAAAGAGTATATTATTATTGAAAATTGTATAACCTGAGTTCGAAATAAGATTATATTATAATTAG
>DYOJ01000010.1 GCA_020720705.1 Acetofilamentum sp. | reverse complement strand
GACAATTAGCAATGATTTATTGTTGTTTTTGAGTTTTTCAGCAGACCCTATTTAACCATAAATCAAACACCTAAAAAAGTTTATATGATTTGAAAATTATTATTATTCTGATATTCAACCTGTTAATAAAACCACGTATTCCTTGCGACTTGCTTGTCAATGCATGAAATAGGTTGACCGCCAGACGTAAAAAAAAGTTACAAAAATGGCAACAAGAAATCAGGCAAAAATGACGGTCTCCGAACGGCAGCATCGTCGGTTCAGTGAAAGTTTCAAAATTCAAAAAGTTAAAGAAATTGAAACCGGAAAGACAAAAATTTCCGAACTTAGTCGCGCCTATCAGGTCAGTCAGACTTCGATATTCAGGTGGATTGAAACATACGGAATGATGAAAGATAAACCGGAACGTATTGTTATCGAGACAGATAGCGACACAAAACAACTCTTAGAGTTGAAGAAAAAAGTGGCAGAACTCGAACGCATTGTCGGGCAAAAACAAATCATGCTTGATTTCAAAGACAAGATGATTGAGCTTGCCGAGCAGACCTACGGGGTAGACATAAAAAAAAAGTTTTCTACCCAACCCTCCGATATTTTTGGAACAACAGAGAGCAATACCCGTTCAGTATGAATACGTTATACAAAACATTGGACATCAGCAAGCAAGCCTTCCATAAGCATACGGACAGGGACAATCGGCTTCGGTCGGAACAGGGGCAACTCCTTGTGCTGATACACGAGTTGCGCGAGCATCACCCCACCATGGGCATGCGGGACATGTATTACAAACTTTTGCCCGACACCATGGGCAGAGACGCGTTTGAAACATTCTGTAAATCAGAGGGTTTAATGTCCGAACGTCCACACAATGCACGCCGTACGACAGACAGTTGCGGCGTGATTCGGTTCGATGATTTGTTGACCGATTTCGCGGCAACCGGCATCAATCAGGCGTATCAAAGTGACATCACGTATTTCGAGGTCGGGCAACGATTTTTCTACCTGACATTTATTTTAGATTCCTTCTCACGATTGATTGCAGGATACAGTGTATCAAAGCGTTTGACCACCGAACAGACCACCCTTCCGGCACTGAAACAAGCCGTTGCGATACGCGAAAAACAGGGACTTTCGGTTCAAAACGCCATCTTTCATTCCGACGGAGGCGGTCAATATTATGACAAAGAATTTTTGAAATTCACCAAAAAAAAGATGTTTAAAAACAGCATGTGCGAGTATGCATGGGAGAACGGGAAAGCCGAGCGCATAAACGGTGTGATAAAGAATAACTATCTGAAACACCGCAATATCCAAACGTTTGAGGACTTAGTTACACAGGTTGACCGTGCCGTAAAACTATACAACACGGAAAAACCTCATATAAAGTTAGCACAAAAAAACACCGTTTGAATTTGAAAAAAGTTATCTTTGTGTCGGTCAAAAATCCGACGGCGAGAAGTCAACGACGGAATAAAACACATCGCTTAGGCAGGGCAAATGTAGCCCTGCTGGGCTATGGTCAAAAATCCTCAGACTCAAATATCACTCCGAAATTATGACATTTATTAATCAAAAAATTAGTTAAAAACGGTCAACCTTATTTAGGCATTGACACTACATAAACCCTCAACTTTAAACCGTAAACATTATAAAATCAAACTGATTTTCGACTAACGGGCATTGTCATACAACGCGCCCCCCCTCCTCCGCGCGACAATTCCGAGCCTTCGATGGTAACGACAACTTTGTTTGCTGCATGCACATCTGCATTACCGGCTATTACATCCTTTGCCGAAAACACCTCAAAGCCATTGTTACGCAGTTCGTTGATTGTGTTTGAATTACGTTCGTATCCAATAATTTTACCCGGTGCAAATGCGAAAAAATTGGCACCGCTGTGCCACTGCTCACGCTCCTGAGTTTGCGGATTTCGACCGCCGCAATAGAGAATCTTCATCGGCATTCCAAGTTTTTCCAAAACAGCCGGAATACAAGTTTCTTCTGAAATACTGACAATTTTTCCGTTTGAAACCACAAGATGCAGTGTTCGGTAATGTGTTTTGTGCATCACAACGGGTTCGTAAACCATGCAAGTATCTTTATCGAGCAAGGTAAAAACCATGTCGAGGTGGATGAACGATTCCGGACTGTGCGGCAATTCCTGAACAATGATATGCCTCGTATGTTCCCTACTTTCGATGCTTTTTGCCAGAAAATCAATACCTTGCGGACTTGTACGTATGCCTGTTCCGATAAGAAGAATGTCGTGTCGAGCAACAAGTATGTCTCCACCTTCGATATTAATTTGGTCGAAGGCGGCAGAATGAGAAGACGGTTTTTTTGTTGAAGTTATGATATTTGGGTGAAAATTGAAAATTGCCTCCATAATTAGGGCTTCTCGGAGTCGAACGGGTGCAGCCATTTTATTGATGAACACGTTGTTGAAAACAGCAGAAGAAGCGTCGCGCGTAAAAAAGAAATTGTGCAAGGGTTCAAGTTTGAATGTATGGTTACTCAAATAATTTGAGAGTGATAGTTCCTGGTGCGGCACACCTTCAATGAGCATATCAGCAAGATTATCAGGTGATTGCTCTAATAAATAACCCCGTAGCCGCGGCGTTCTGCACTTATCTGTTATTTTATCAATCAGTGTTTTTTTGGTGTCGGAATCGTGCATGATATCACGCAACAATTCTTTGACATAGAATACTTTAGTTACTTTTTTCAGTACCCCCGAAAATTGCTCATACTCTTTAACAGCAACCGACAGATTCAGAATGTCGCTGTACAAAGCCCTTTGTGCTGTTTTCGGTGTCATTTTCTCGACCTCAATGCCGGGTGTATGTAAGATAACTCCTTCTAATTGACCGACTTCCGATTCGATACATACTTTTATTTTCTCACTGTTTTCCATACTCCGATGTTATTATTTTGTGTGCGAAAATAGGCATTATCAGACAAAACAGAAATAATAATTTTACTATACTTCGTAAGATTCTATTATTCTGTTTACGGTTTAAAGTTTAGAGTTTAAATTTACATAAGTCATAGATTATGTAGTTCTTGTAAGAAAACTCATAACACATTGAAATTATTTATATTATAGGAATATTTCGACTTGAATGTTTTATAAAATTCGGTAGAAATTCGATTGAAACTAAATAAAAAATTACGAATGACTACTTAATGACTATTTTTGACCACTATTTGACAATACTTTCGATTGGAAAAAAGAGTATAATTGACATAAATTCAAACATTTATACGTTTTCTTACAGACACTATGTATTAGCCCTCAACTTTAAACCATAAACAGTATAAATTACACAATCAGTGCCGCAGCTTCGGCGCAACGTTGCCCGTCCACAGCAGCCGAGATGATACCTCCGGCATAGCCTGCCCCTTCGCCGCATGGGAACAAGCCTTTGATTTGCGGATGTTGCATGCTCTCGTTATCACGCGGAATACGAACGGGCGATGAGGTGCGTGTTTCAACACCTACAACAATTGCATTATTGGTAAGGAAACCATCCATACGCTTGTTTATCAACTTTATACCTTCGCGCAGAGGTGAACTTATTTCTTCAGGCATCCAAAAATGTAAAGGAGATGAGATGACACCCGGATGGTAAGAGGTTTCGGGTAATTCGGGAGACAGTTTTCCTTTGACAAAATCAAGCAGACGTTGAGCCGGTGCTTTTACACCTCCCCCCCCGTTTTGAAATGCCATACGTTCGATTTTTTGGCGATACCGCAAACCTGCCAAAGCGCCGTGAATTTCTTTTTCAGGGAAGTCATCTACCTGTATTTCAACAACTAATCCGGAATTAGCAAAAAGAGAATTTCGATTAGACGGAGACATGCCGTTTACAACTATTTCGCCGGCGGAAGTTGCTGCCGGAACAATAAATCCTCCCGGACACATGCAAAACGAATAAACACCTCGTCCGTTTACCTGAACCACTTGGTTGTATGCAGCAGCCGGCAAATATTCATCACGCACTTGGCAATGATACTGTATTTGGTCTATCAGTTTTTGGGAATGTTCGATACGAACGCCCATTGCAAAAGCTTTAGGCTCAATTAAAATATTTTTACGATGCAACAATTCATACACATCTGAAGCTGAATGTCCGGTGGCAAGTATTAAAGATTCAGTTTCAATTAACTCCCCGGTATGGGTAATAATGCCTCTTACTGATTGATTTTCAACGACAATATCATCCATACGTGTTTCAAAAAGGATACTGCCGCCGTGAGCAAGTATGGTTTCTCGAATAGCTACGATGATAGCGGGAAGTTTATCTGTTCCGATATGCGGGTGTGCATCGGTAAAAATATTTTGTTTCGCGCCGTGAAAGCGAAGCAAGTTCATTATTTCTGTTACGTTTCCGCGTTTTTTGGAGCGTGTATATAATTTTCCGTCCGAAAAAGTGCCGGCTCCGCCTTCGCCGAAAGCATAGTTTGATTCCGGATTCAGAGTTTGATTTCTGCTGATAGCGGCAATATCTTTACGCCGCTCCTGCACTGCTTTACCGCGCTCAATGATAATTGGTTTACGACCGAGTTGCAGCAATTTGAGCGCAGCAAACAATCCGGCCGGACCGGCTCCGATGATAACTACCGGAGAATGTTCCGCTGTTTGTCGGAATTCAGGTTGATATTCGAGCTTTGCAGGCATTTGCTCATTTATCCAAAGTCGAAGTTGAATGGTTATCCTGACGGATTGTTTTCGTGCGTCTATGGATTGTTTTAGTATTTCAATACCGGTAATTTCCGCCGGTTTAATCCCTAAATGGTCTGCCGCAGAATTTTTTACAGCCATAAGGTCTGCCGCAGTTTTTGGGGATACGATAATTGTGAGTTCTTTTTGCATAATAATGTAAATTTTATTGCGTATTTGTTTTTTAAAGTTATAGTAGATTTAAGACATCAGATTACTGACAACAGAAAATAAAATACTGAAAACCATGCGTAGTAAATAAATCATGTAATAATGAGTCCTCTCCGAAAAGTCGAAATTAACCACTAATTCACGAATTCTACGAATTTTGATTATTGTTTTAAGTATTTGATAATGTGTTGCTTATATCAGTTTGTAATCACACTTTATTCCTGATAATAGTATATTATTTTTCAATAAGCCCTCTTCCTGATTTGACGATACGTCCGGACTCGTGCATTTGAGCGATAATCTTATCCAATACACCGTTTACAAAACTACTGCTGCGGTCTGAACCGTACAAGCGGGCAATTTCTATCCATTCATTAAAGCTGACTTTTTGCGGAATTCCGGGAAATTCAATAATTTCGGAGATTGCAAGGGTCATGACAAGACGGTCAGTATAAGCAACGCGGTCTATATCCCAATTTGAAAGATTTTCGGTTAAGAGTTTGGAATATTCCTTATTGTTAATAATGGTTTTGCGCAAAAGCGTGAGTGCAAATTCTTTGTCATCTTCGCTGCGCAACATTGGAGGAATGGTTTTGTCGGTGTTGCCCGGCTTGAATATGTTTAGATTTTTCGAAAGTACATCAAGCATATAATCAACGTCATCGTTCCAAAAAATACTTTGCTCTTCAAGGGCAATGTATAAGTCTTCGCAATTGAAAAAGAGTTCGGTGAGAAGAAATTTTATCATTTTTCTATCACTTCTCAAACTATTTTCAGTTTCTTTCATGTATTCTTCATACTCGAACGACTCGGTAAGGTCTCGGTATAACTTTCGAATAAGTTCGGGA
The DNA here is from genome assembly GCA_020720705.1 of Acetofilamentum sp. Classification (GTDB taxonomy): domain Bacteria; phylum Bacteroidota; class Bacteroidia; order Bacteroidales; family JAADGE01; genus DYOJ01. The sequence goes on along the minus strand of DYOJ01000010.1, from coordinate 15,153 downwards.
TAATTATCCCAACTCATTTTTTTTGCTTTGAGATAAGCCTTAAAATTTTCATTTTCCCTTATCGCTTGCACAACACCATTGTTTACAAAACGTCTGTTGGGGTTGCGGTCAGTATCTGTTGCCGTAAGCCGATTCATGCGAATATCAATGCGTTTATCGGCGTATCGAACGAGTTCTGAAGTCAGTTCGAGCAAGATATAAAATAAATCGTAACTGCGTTCTATGCTGTGAAATAGCTCTTTTTCTGCATGTTGTATTGACAGATTTTCGTGCTGATAATAGGAATACAGCGTTTGTAAGACTTTGATTCGGATACTGCGTCTGCTGACCATTTGGCTGGGACTGGTTAAAAAATTAGGATACAAAGGTATATTTATTCGTGAATTTACGAAAAAAACAATTAAACAGCATTAAAAAACTTGATAAGTTCGCGGGCTGTCTCGGCCGGTTTTTCGGAATGTAAGCGATGTCCTACATTTTCGAGGTCAATAATTCTTGTATTCGGAACTGCAATCAACTGTTGTTTGTCGGACTGTGAAATATATCCCGACATTGCTCCTCGAAGAAAAAGCGCAGGGCAGTCCGGAACGAACGGAACTTGACTTCGGATACTATCGAGCGACCGCAGAAGTGTACGCACATTTATTTTCCAACTAAAGGTTTTATCCGGATTTCGTTTTAGATTTTTGATAAAAAAATGGGCATCCAAATTAAAATGTTTGGGTATCAGTGCTTGAAAGTCAGTATAATTTTTCAGCTTAGACAAATCTGTATCTATCATAAATTCAAGAACTTCGTGATGTGATATTCCGCCGTAAACAAAACTTTCATATCGGCGCGGAGCAATATCGGCAATAACCGATGCGTATGTGTTTCCGGGGTAATCATGCAAAAATTGCATTGCAGCTTTTCCGCCCATACTGTGCCCTACAAGAAAAAAACCTGAGATTCCCAGATGTTGAATTAGAGTAAACAAATCTGAAGCAATTTCAGGATATGTATGACTATCGGTATGGAAGGATTTGCCATGATTGCGAATGTCCGGAATAATGGTACGATACCCGGCGGTATTGAGCATTTTTGCAACAGGCAGCCAAGCATCGGAAGAACTGTATAAGCCATGTAGTATAACAATAGGCTTACCGACACCGGTATCTCTGAAAAAAATATTTTTCAACATTGCTTTTTGTTGATTTTTTGAGAATAAATTGTTTCAAACAAGGACTTAAAATATCACATTTTACACTGTTCAAGGTTTATCAATGATTGCTTATATTGTTTTCAAGTCTCTGAATGTAATGTGTTTAGGATAAATTATATAATGTTTTAGGTTAAATGAAGAGTGTTTAGTTTCTTATAAATGAGCCTACTCCGAAAAGTGTTTTTAGCCGCTAAGCGGTTTTATAAGTATCTGATTATCAATAACGAGTTTTTCTTAAAATAACCGCTAAGCGGCTTATCGGAGTGGACTTATAAATGTAAGAATTTATATTAAACCGAATAAAAAATATTACATATTGATTTTAAAATAAAGATTTACAATGTTTTTATATTCTGTTGTCTGTAATCTGATGTCCTAAATCTAAAAAAAATATAAAAAATCAGTCAAAATAAACATATCGAACCAATTTTTGAGCCTCTCCGGTTACGGGATTGTAATGAATTTCTGTTTCAAGTAATTTTTTTGAGTTATAAGTGTATGTAATTTTGTACTGATTTTCTAAATACTTAAATATAAGGCGATTATTCGCATCCCATTGGCGCGTATAAGCGTAAAGGTAATTTCCTTTTGAATCGTAAAAAGTTTTTTTACATTCATTGCCGAAGGCATCGTGGTCTGAAATTTTAACAAGAAATTCAACCGAACCGTTTGGATAATAAACAATTGCTTCGGTACGTAATCTATCGTTTTCTATTTTTGTAGTTAAAGTTTTCCGATGCAATCCGGCGGTATTATAAACGGACATTTCGGCATGGAACGGTAAATCTCCGGTAAAAACATAACTTGTCTTCGAAATAAAAGTTCCTTTTGAATCATATTTTTTTTCGGCTGCTAATTTTCCGAGTTCGTTATATTCAAATTGGTTCTCGGAAAGCAGGCGTCCGTTTTTTGTGTACTCCTTTTCAATTGTGCATCGTTTTAAGCTATCATATTGATATTCAAAATAGTCTCTACGATTACCGATACCGCTGAACAGTTTTTTTGTTTTTAACAATCCGTCTTTATCAAACAAATGATGCTCTGCCAACACTCCGTCTTTTATGGGTTTTCCGAACTTGTAAGCATGCTCATATACAAAACATTCTTTTGCGTGTTGTGCAAAGGAAATTTGCGTAACTAAAAAACTTACAAAAAATGCAAAAGCGTATTTCATTTTGAAAAAAAATTGCCGTGAAATATATATTTGATTTAAAATATCAAATATCAAATAATGAGTCAACTCAATAAAGTGATTTTGATGTAATTTTACAAAAAGCAACATTTGTAAACTAATAATATACAGTTTACAACAAAAATACTAATTTGCGAAAATTCGTTAAATCGTGGTCTTTTCAATTTCTCGAAGTGCACTCAATAACAGACTTTAAAAATACCGTCTATATTTAAATTCAAAAAATTTAATATAAATATTTTACAGTCTGTTGACTGTATCTGATGTCTTAAATTCAATATTCATAAACTCGGAGCAATAATAAATCATATCGACGGAAAACGCTAAACGCAGGTGCAGGAGTTGAACTTAAAATGTTTTAATACAGCACAATATAAATTATTGCACTGTCGTTTCATTTACGCACAATGCCTGGACTTGTCGTTTTAGCATAAGTTATCGGCTGTTTTTTATATCATTGATTATTTTTTCAATTATCTCTATTGACAGTTCTGTGTATGCAGTTATTTTATCAATTGGTTCTTTTGCTAAAATCATTTTTTTTGCCATTTCAATTTTTTCTTGTTGTTTAGCTCTATCCTCAGCTAATTCAATTTCACCTTTTTCATCTTGTTCTCGCATTTTGGCGTATTCATATTCTTCCAGTTCAGCTTTTGTCCAATTGTGTTTTTCTGCATCTTTGTACGCTGTTAGAAGCCCTGAATCATTGATATTTTCAGGTATTACGTCTAAATTTTCGGAGTTTTTTATGAAATAAATCCATTTATCTGCCAAATTTTCGATTTGGCTCAGTTCTTTTGTGAACTTTTGCAATTCGATAAAGTTGAACTCTAAATCTTTGAATTTACGCTCGCCTGTGTCGTTATCCATTATTAAATGACGTGATATATAATTTGGACTGTCAAAATACTTAAAATCAAGAATACCAATGAATATCATCGGTTTTAGTTTTAGATACTCATCTCCGCTGTTTATTTGGGATGAATAACCTTTTGCACCGTAATATTGAATTCTTTTGTCCAAACCTTTTTTATCGGTAAGTTGCATCTCAACAATAAAAATATTGCCTTTTTCGTCAGTCGCTTTTACATCTATTACTGTAACTTTGAGTCCTTTAATATTGGGCAACTGAAAAGGATTTAGCAACGAAATCGTTTTAATTCTGTCTTTGTTTTCTAATTTTAAAACAGCATTTAGAAATGAAATTAAAATTTCTTTTTTATTCTCATTTCCAAATATTTTTCTGAAAGCAATATCGTTCTTTATATCAACAAATTTCATTTATTTTTTATTTTTCTTACTTCAACAATACTTCGTTAGATTTTAGAATTTAGATGTTAGACATTAGACTCAAATCGCTTAATTCCAATTAGTTACAATCATACTCTTATTCGAGAAATTTTCTTATCTAATTTACAATAAATCAATATCTTACAAAAAATATTAACGGAGTATTGTTCAACAAAGATACGAAATTATCATTAATTTTACAAATTTCTTTCAATTTCTTCTTTTTTGCCACGAACAAAATTTTATCCGTTGGTTTTACCTTTTTTCTTTTTTCCGCCGTCATCGTTTGGCGTGTCATTGTCCCCTACTTTTTCAGTTCCGCGCGGCGGATTACTTTGAGTTTCCTCAGCTTCACGGGTTTTATCAGAGTCAGAGACTTCGGCTTTCAGTTCATCGTCTTTTGGGGGTGTAGGTAAATTTCGATGAACCACTTTGACTTCTTGTTGGTTGAACGACCAATCTTTGGGTAATGTTCCGGCATTTTCTTCGTAGGCAAGATATGCCAATCTGCGTGCAGCATAAGACTGTGTCATTGCAGCTTTCATATCTCCGGATTTGTACAATGCCACTGCGCTGACTTGTTTATCCTGAGCTTTGAGCAGGTAACCGGTATAAATTTTGTTTTTCTTAACAACTTTGTGCGTTTCTTCAATCACATAAGCCGTTTTGTTTAAGAACATTGCGGGTCCTTTACCTTTTGAGGTGTCTCCGCCTTTTGAACCGTCTTGCCCTTTTTGTGCAGTTACCGACAATACGAACAATATCGACAATAAACTTAATAATAAACGTTTCATATTCAAATGATTATGTTAAAAATAAATTTCAATTAAAAATGTAATTATATTTCAATCGAATGTTTTGACAAAAAGTAGTCAAAAAGTGGGCATTCATGACTTCTTTGGAGATTTTATACTGTTTAAAGTTTACGGTTTACAGTTACGCATTTAATTAAAATTCAGCATATTGACTGTTGATGAAAGTTAATGTTTAACACGTTTTTAGTATAAATTGAATTACCACCGGTTTTTCACTGATTTTTCAAAATATTCGAATCGGAAATATCCTGTATCACAAAGTATTTCAATAAGTTATGAGTTTTCTTACAAAAATTATTTATCCAGTGAATTTGCAATGTCGTCCAATTCACTTTTAAATGCTTCGGATGTGTCGAAAGTGTCCGCAGTCGAAGAGCCGTATTTTGCAGCAAGCCCGTCAAGTTGGGTCATGTATTCCGATTTCATTTCAAACTCTTGTTGAAGTTGTTTCAACTTATCTGCATCGGAAACAGCATCCACATAAATCCCTGAATCACTATCCAAAACACTTAGGCGTTCTTGGTGTTTGTTGAGTTTTTCGTTGCTTGATTTTTGTTTGTCTAAACCTTTAAGTTTTAATTTTGTAGCTTCATATTCGGCAATCAGTTTATCGTATAATTTAATTTTGGATTCGCGCAAACCGATTTGAGTCATGTAACCGCTGACAATTTTGTCGCATTGGGCAGCTTTTTCGGCAGAAACCTTTTCTGCGTTGTTTGTTTTGATTTGAGCATATTCGGCAAGCGCTTTATCCTTGTATTGCTCACGATAGTAGGACAAATGACCATTCGGAAACGCTTGTGCATAAGTATCTACAATAGCCTCGGCTGCCCACGATTTTATATCCGAGAGTTCTTTCTCAGCAACTCGCCGTTCGTTTTTCGCCTTTTGTAAAGCCTCGTTAACTTTTATATCTAAACTATTATCTTCCAGAGGATTTACCTCTTTTTCATTTTTCTTAAACGGATTCCAAGACATGGTATTTAATTTTTTTAAGATTTAGCCAAAGATACGAAAAAAATATCTTTCGCGAAAAAAAATATGATGAAAAAAGGCGCAAACCTTTGAAGGGTGTTTCTGATTGGTTAGATGTGAATAAGTTTCCAAAGTTTATCCTTTAATTCAACAATGCCTTTTCCGGAAACTGCCGATATATGGACAATTTCGATACCCTTAGGCAATTCCGGATTAAGTTGTTCGAGTAATTCATCGTTTAAGATGTCGCATTTTGAAATTGCAATAATCCTTTGCTTATCAAGAAGTTCCGGGTTGTATTCTCTTAACTCGCCAAGTAATATCCGATACTGTTCAGCAATGTTATCCGCATCTACAGGTATCATAAACAGCAAAACCGAGTTTCGTTCAATATGTCTTAAAAATCTAACTCCCAGCCCCTTACCTTCGGCAGCACCTTCAATTATTCCGGGTATATCAGCCATAACAAACGAACGGTCGTCTCTGTAAGCAACCACGCCTAAATGCGGCACCATTGTAGTGAACGGATAATCAGCGATTTTGGGTTTTGCAGCCGAAACACTGTTCAGTAAGGTAGATTTTCCTGCATTCGGAAATCCGACCAAACCGACATCGGCTAACACTTTGAGTTCCAAAACTATCCATGCTTCTATCGCAGGTTCGCCGGGTTGGGCATAGTGTGGTGCTTGATTGGTCGAATTTTTGAAAAATGTATTGCCCATGCCGCCTCGGCCGCCTTGTAATAATATTTTTGATTCGCCGTCCTGAGTTATTTCAAACAAAACCTCATCAGTTTCGGCATTTTTTGCAACTGTTCCCAACGGAACGTCAATAATGACATCCTTTCCGGTTGCCCCTGTTTTCAGAGCAGACTGCCCGGCTTCACCGTTCTCGGCAAAAACATGTTTTTGATATTTCAGATGCAACAATGTCCAACGATGCCTGCTTCCGCGCAAAATGATATGACCGCCGCGTCCGCCGTTTCCGCCGTCCGGACCGCCGTTGGGCAAGCCTTTTGCCCGAAAAAAATGAAGAGAGCCGGCTCCGCCTGCACCCGAACGACATGCTATTTTGACATAATCTATAAAATTTCCGGACATATTTTTTGTATTTATTTATTTTTACTTCGTTATAATAATCGTTTGTTAATGTTTATGTAAGATATTAAAGGACTATTGTCATTATAATTATATGTCCACTCCGACAAGCCGCTTAGCGGTTATTTTGGAAAATATAGTATTGATATTCAGGCACTTATTAAACAGCTTAGCGGCTATAACAACTTTTCGGAGCGGAATCAATAATAAAAAATTCAAAATCTTTTAAAAAATATCGAACTAATGAATTTAATAAAAACAGCTAAATTTTCAAATCCTCATTTATTGAACTCGATGGTTAATCCAAATATTTTTCATATTTTTTTTAACTTTTTTTTATTTTGTTGTGTCATCTGAAGAGAACGCAGTCTCTGCCGGCGAGCAACCTGTCAGCAATAGACTGACCAACGGATATATTTTTCCTAATGAGCAACCTGTTAGCGAAGGTTGCGTTTTTTTACTATGCCAACAAAAAAAAATCATTTAAACTGCCTTTTTATATTCTTGATATTCAGATGCACTCTTAGATTTTGTTTTTCTTTTTACAACCGCAAATATACGATTTATTAATTTATTTTTTACTATTTCGACTTTACGAAGTTAAAGATTTCGGCAAAGTTTGTGCTTAGAATAGTTTAGCGTGGACGCTAAACGCAAATAGAAAATGCAATAAGCGTCCACGCTTTTCTTTTGCCGGCATAACTTCGTAAAGTAGAACTATGTTTAATATGATTATATTAAACCGAATAATAAACATTACATAATTGACTTCTAAAATATAGATTTACAATATTTTAGATTCTGTTGTCTGTAATCTGATGTCTTAAATCTAAGATACTATTTTCGAAAGTCAAAAAAAATATGGTCAATACGATTGACTAAATGCAATTTTTTTTGGTTAAAATTGCAAAAAAAAATTATGACGATTTTCGGCGGAAAGGATGGGTTGTCTGAAAACGACTATAAACTGATATTCAACCAATTCAGACGGAAAATTTACAATTTCCTCTACTACAAATGCGGAGACGGCGACACTGCCGACGATTTAACCCAGAATACATTTATTGCACTTTGGGAAAACAGGGCGCTAGTGCGCTCGGATACCGTGCAAAGTTATCTGTATAAAATTGCCGAAAATTTATTCCTAAACGAATTAAAACATCGAAAAATCGTTCAAAATTTTCATCTCGAACGAAAATCGGACGAGCCGCTTTCGGAATCGCCCGAATTTTTGCAGGAAGAACATGAATTTCGTGAAAAAATGGATAAGATTTTGGCTTCAATTCCCGAAAACAGTCGGAGCGTTTTTCTCATGAACCGTATTGACGACATGACCTATAATGACATTGCAAATGCACTGAATATCAGCGTTAAAGCTATCGAAAAACGCATGAAAATTGCTTTAGATATTCTGCGAGAGGCATCACTAAAGGTGTAAAATATTTTTTTCGAAAAGCCGCTTAGCTGTTAATTGAAAAAACATTAAGTCGCAGATATACAGCGACATAAAAAACCGCTTAGCGGCAAGCGCCAATCTCCGAGAGGATTTGCAAAAAAAAAAATAAAAAAGTTTTAAAAATTAGTAGGGTATTTTCCCGAACAGTTGTATTAAAGGTATAAAAGATGAAATCGGAAAAGAATCAAACCATGTTCAACGATAATCAACATAACGAAATGTATCAAAAGCTACTCGAAAATCGCCTGAGCGAAACCGAGATGGCGGAACATTTTTCGGACAATCCGAAGTTGTTGAACCTGTTGGACACCTTAAAAAACTCGGGAACGCCGGTAAAAAAATCGGACGAACACGCATGGGCGGAACTCGTTGCAAAACGCAATGCCACTCAAGCGCGCATAAAACCGCAAAACATCCGAACACTCGCCGCAACACTGTCAGTTGCTGCAAGTATCTTGATAATCATTGGTTTAGTGGTTTTGTTTCGTGAAACCGAAATCAAACACATTGCGCAGGCAGGCGAACATCTTACCGTGTATTTGCCCGACAGCTCGCAAGTTACATTAAATGCCGAAACCGAAATCCGTTACGACCAAAAAAGTTGGGATACCGACCGGACGCTCGAATTAAAAGGCGAGGCTTTTTTTGAAGTCAAAAAAGGAAGTCGGTTTACGGTGCAAACGTTAAACGGAACGGTGGAAGTTTTGGGAACAAGTTTCAACACCTTTTCGAGAGCAAACGATTTTCGTGCGGCGTGCTATACCGGAAAAGTAAAAGTGTCTAATGCTGTTGATGTTGAGATACTTACACCCGGCGAACGTGTAGAATCCGTTTCAACCGGTCTTAAAAAACAGACCTTCAAACCTTCCGAAAACTCGGATTGGCGTAATGGAGTGTTTGAGTATGAATCAATTGATTTACAAATAGTTATTGACGAAATTCAAAGGCAATTTAAGGTCGAAATTTCGTATCCGACCGACCTCGCCGGACGCACATACACCGGAAACTTTACAAACAAAAATATTGACGATGCGCTTCAAAATATTTGTATTCCTATGAACTTGACTTACAAAATGACACAAAACAAAATCGAAATTTTTCATCAAACAAATTAAATTTTTAAAATCATGAAATCAAATCTTTTCAGAACCGTTTTAGTTGCACTGATGGCACTTACGGTAATCTCTTCCTGCAAAAAAGAAGATGAAATTACAGACACACAAAAAAAGGATTCCGTTTTGGAAAAATTCATGGAGTTCAGAGCTAAAATGGGTTTAGGTTCAAGCGACAACGGTGCTATGGAAGTTATCGGAGCAAGTGAAGTAAACCGCATGGGTAAAGCCCTCAGACTTAAATCGTTACTCGGCGACAGTACGTATGTGGACGGAAACACGGGCGACAGCACTTTTATTGATACCACATATTGGACAGACAGTATTGATTATTGGGAATGGGTTACATGCGCAGTTGTTACCGAAACGTTAAATCCGGATGGTTCAGTTACAACTATTTACGATTACGGAGACGGTTGCGACGAATACGGCTCGCTCATTAGCGGAAAAATTACCTACGTTTGGAGCAACGATGCGGACACCTATTACTCAAAAATTACCTACGAAAACTATTCGGCTTACGGTATGACCATGCACGGCGAATCCGAATACTCCTTTACAAACACCGGAGACGATTGGTACACCATTCTGCCCGTGGAGGAAGGCAATGCCGATGGCGACACACTTTACATACCCGAAGTTATTTACAATTGGTCAGGCACATCGTCCGGAAAAGACAATATGGTTCTTACCTTTGACACCGGCGAAAGCTACACCTATACTTCCGAATACGCCAACGAATGGGACAACAACAGCTCAACCGTTTCTGTAGGAACCTATACCTTCAAATCGTCAAACGGTGAAGAATATCGCTACGCTGTGGTCGAGCCGCTTTACTACAATTACGAATGTTACGAATCTTGGATTGCAGTTTCCGGTGTCGAAACCATGTTCTACAAAAGTGCTGACGGCGAGGTGTTTAACTTTACTATTGACTACGGCGACGGCACCTGCGACAACTTAGCAACCGTAACCGAAGGCGGCGAAACAACGGTCGTAGATTTCGGCGAAATTTACAAAGAAGTAGTTGGTTGTTACGATGAGAACGGTACGACAACTGACGGAACAGGTAAAAGATTTATTAGATAATCCCTCATAATCAATTAGTTTAAGTTTACCCAAACAACCGCAAAATCGCTGATAAAAATAACATTTCAGTTGTATTTTGCGGTTTATTTTTTTTGCAGATATTTTTTATGAAAAAATTTTGGTTGATATTCAGCTTGTTAGTTTTTGTAGAAGTTAATGTTTGTTTTGCACAAAAACATGAACTACTTATCACAGAATCGTTCCGAAAAACCGATTTGAAATCTGTTTTATCCACCTTAAGCACAAACTACGGTTTAAGATTTGCTTATGACGATGCACTTGTTAAACATGTGATTATCAACACAGAAATAAAAAATCGAACCATCGAAAACGCGCTAACAGACATTCTTGCCGATACCGACATTGACTTCAAACACACCGGCTCGACCTATTTACTTTTCAAATCCAAAGAAAAAAAATCAGAGCCTAAATCTCAATCACGACCAAAATCGGAAATTTATACGCTATCCGGAGTTGTAAAAGATTGTAAATCAGGCGATGTTCTACCTTATGTGTTCGTATCCGATGCCGGTAACACCTTATACACATGGGCAAATTCTGACGGATATTTTTCCTTAAACCTCCCCTCGAACGATTCCTTGGTTTTGGAATTATCATATTTGGGGTATAATTCTGTTAAACAAAAAGTTAAACCTCATTCAGGCAATAAATTTCACGTTTTTGAAATGCAAAATGCGGAACAAAATTTGCAAGAAATCGAAGTAAGAAGTTATGCAGGTAAAGTTTTGGAAATCAATGAAAAGGCGTATTCATCAGCAAGTATCAATCCTCAATTGTTTAAAACCGTTCCGAACTACGGACAAGCCGATGCGTTTAATGCAGTGCAACTTTTGCCCGGAATTTCGGGTGCAACCGAATCTGCAGCCGATTTGCGTATTCACGGCGGTAATATGGACCAAAATTTAGTGCTTTACGACGGCTTTACGGTGTATCAACTTGACCATTTTTACGGCATGTTCAGTGCATTTAATTCGGATGCCGTTAAAACCATCGAAGTCCATAAATCCGGGTTCGGAGCGCAATACGGCGGCAGAGTGTCCGGTGTAATTGATATGATAGGAAAATCTGCAAACTTCAAAAAACTGTCCGGTTCGGCAAACATCAACCCGCTAAGTGTCTCCGGCTCGATGGAAATTCCGATTGTAAAAGACCGTGCGTCTTTGTTGCTTGCAGGACGCCGTTCGTTCAGCGATATTTTACCTACTTATCTGTATAACAACATTTTATCGGGCTTACAGGGGAAATCCGCCGGCAGTTTTCCGCTCGAGAATGTTTATTATTTCAACGACGAACGCAACGAATCCGTGTTTAGATTTTACGACACTAATGCGAAACTCACCCTAAGAAAAAATTCAACCAACATACTCACTTTCAGTTTTTTTAACGGAAACGACAAATTTTACAACAAATATATTAAGGCAGAATATGTTACAGAAACCGACAGATTTTATGCCGAAAACAATATTCAAAATACGACATGGGGCAACACAGGTTTTGCGGCAAATTGGAGCAAACGTTGGCTTGATATCTTACACACAAAACTCAATTTATCGTATTCCGAATATTACAGCAATTTTGATAACTCTTGGAATAACAGTTATTTAGATACTCTACAAGTCTATAAGCTCGACTATTTTGAGAACCAACGAAATACGATTCGTGATTTTGGTTCGAGTGTTAAAACCGAGCTGAAATTTAATTCACAACATACATTGCACGCTTGTGCTGAACACAACTATTTGACAACAACATTTGACTATAAAACTCACATTAATTCTACAATAACATCAACTCCGTTGCATTTAACAACGCTGTATGTGATTGATAATATCGTTTTTAGAAAAAGAATCTCTGTTTCAGGCGGTTTTCGCTCAACCCTGAACAGTGTTACTTCCGAAGTCTATTTAGCACCGCGAATTTCTGTAAAATATTCAATTTCAGATTGTTGTAATGTTCTTGTGTCTGCAGGCAAATACCATCAGTTTTTGAGCCGAACATACAGCAACAACATCATGTCCGGCAGTCACGATTTTTGGGTGATTTCCGATAATGTGCAAGTGCCTGTTTCTGAGGCTTTACATTATACGCTGACTGCAAATTATGAGATGAAATCATTTCAGTTTTCTGCATCTGTTTTCGCAAAAAAAATATCCGGAATTTCTATGTTTCAAAAGTCTTATCCCGAACTTGTTTCTGTGCAATTTGCCGACAGTGTATTAATTTCGGGGGATACTTATGTTCCTGATAATCTGTTTGACGATTCAGACTATGTTATTGAAAATAAATATTTTACGGGAAATTCTAACATCATTGGTGCCGATATTATTCTTTCAAATACGACGAGAATAGGCGCAGGTTGGCTTACGTTTTCGGTATTCGATAAAAAAATGGAAATCGGAAATTCCAATATGGTTTTTACACCGGAATCAAGCTCGCAATTGAATTTCGAACTCAAAGCGGCTCAAACCATTAATCTCGGAAAATGGTATTTTTCAGCAGTTTGGGTGTTAAATACAAGTGAGTTTGAAAATTATTCTGATGCAAATTCGTATGTCATAAACCTTTCAAACGGGAAAATATCTGACCAAATATACTTGACCCCGCACGAAACAGAACTTGCGCTTCGCTACCATCGTTTAGATATTTCAGGCGGGCGAAAAATTCGACTTGGCGATGCTGAATTAACTGTAGGAGCTTCTTTACTAAATGTTTACAATAGGCAAAACATCAAATTAACTCAGTATTATGTTTCATTTTGGGATTCGCAAAACAACACTGTATCAGATACTCCGCACATCGTTGCCAATGGAGTAAAACTTATCGGATTTACGCCTGTTGTGTTTCTGAATATCGGATTTTAGGTTTTACTGTCGGGAACGTAGAAGTGTTTTGCTGAAAATGTTTAATTTCGCGTCTAATTTCAGCACCGAACAGTTCGATAAATTATGCAAAAAGGTACCTTGTTTTTGATTCCGCACACGATAGGCGATACCCGACCGGGAGATGTTATCCCGCAAAAAGTATTTGATGTTACTTTAAATTTAGACGTATTTATTGTCGAAAATATACGCACTTCACGCAGGTTTATTCGCAAATTACATCCCGAAAAAAATATTGATGAGATTCAATTTCTTGAACTTAACAAACACACGTCGCCCGAGCAAATTCAAAATTATTTGCAAAGCATTGAACAGGGCAAAAATATCGGTTTGATGTCTGAAGCCGGAAATCCCGGAATTGCTGACCCGGGCGCATCTGTTGTTGCATTGGCGCATCAAAAAGCGGTTCGTGTGGTGCCTTTGGTCGGACCTTCGTCCATACTTTTAGCGTTAATCGCCTCCGGACTCAACGGGCAAAATTTTGCTTTCAACGGTTATTTACCGCTTGATAATCAGGAACGTATTGCGAAATTAAAACAGCTTGAAATGCGTTCAAAAACCGAAGAACAGAGTCAGATTTTTATGGAAACACCGTTTCGAAACAATCAGATTCTCGAGATGCTCCTGAAAGTATTGCAAAAAAGCACCTTGTTATCTATTGCTGCCGAAATTTCCACTGATACGGAATTTATACAAACCAAATCTGTAGCTCAATGGACAAATAATACCCCCGACCTAAATAAGCGTCCTGCTATTTTCGTTATCCAAGCATAGTTTTTTGCTATTTTTCGGGTTAATATGTTAATAAAAATACTATCTTTGTCGGAAAATCTTTATGCCCGTGAATCTATCTGATAAATTTGATGAAATTCGTTCTTTTCGAGACGATGAAATAAATCCGGCAATTCAACGCTTGACAACCGACCCTTATTTCGTGCTGATTATCAGCAAGTTATATCCGAACCAAGATGCCTCGTTGGTAATTGGAGGTTTTCAGCGGATTAGTTCTATTTATGAGTTTCAATCGAAAGTTATTTCGGAATTTACTCAAAAAATAATTTCCGGAACTATAAAAAAACTTACTTTTTCCGGCTTAGAAAATTTGTCTTCTGAGAAAGCTTATACATTCATTTCTACACACAGGGACATAGTCTTGGATTCAGCTTTGTTGAATCATACACTCCATTCTAAGGGATTCAAAACTACAGAGATAGCTATTGGCGGAAATTTACTTATTTTTGATTGGATAAAAACCTTGGTTCGTATGAATCGTTCTTTTATTGTCCGTCGAGATTTACAAGGCAAAGAAATGTTTACTGCGTCTCAAACTTTGTCGGAATATATCCGTAAGAAAATTGCAGTCGAAAATACTTCGGTCTGGATAGCCCAGCGCGAAGGCAGAACCAAAGACGGTAACGATGCTACTCAAGTTGCACTTCTTAAAATGTTGAACCTAAGCGGTCAAAACTCTGTTTGTCAGAACTTTGCGGAACTGAATATTGTTCCTTTGACAATATCTTATGAGTTTGAAACATGTATATCGCACAAAATCAAAGAGGTATATACAAAACGTCAAGGAAAGGAATATACCAAAACCAAAGAAGATGATTTACAAAGTATGGGGCAGGGGATATTCGGAAAAAAAGGCGAAGTGCATATTTCTTTCGGAAAACCGATAACCGATGAATTGTCCGAATTAAATAACATCCCGAAAACCAATGATAAATTTGAAGCATTGAAATATTTGATTGATAAACATATACATCTGAATTATTACTTAACCGAAGGAAACTATATCGGGCACGATTTATTTTTTGAGAAAACAGATTTTTTTGAACAAGGGAAATATACCCAAGTCCAAAAAGATAAATTTTTGCGCGTTGCGTTCGAGAAAGTAGCCGAAATTTCCGGAAATCAATCTGATTTATTACAAATTTTTTACGAAATTTACGCAATGCCGATTCAAAATAAGTTAAAGTATGTAGTTAGTAGTGAGTAGTTAGTAGTGAGTAGTTAGTAGTGAGTA